>JANXYW010000097.1 GCA_025355835.1 Chloroflexota bacterium | reverse complement strand
GTGGCGGTGGGTGCGTTGTCCCGTGCGGACTGAGGCGGAATCCGTAGGTGCTGGGGAATTTCGGTTTGACGCCGGTGAACATGAAGGGCGCTCGATTGGGCGCCCTTCGTTGTTGTTCGCGTGTCGGTTGTTGGCTTCGTCAGAAGCCGCCGAGGTTTGTGATCGGTGTGGGCGATGGTTCGACCGTGGGCGTCCCGCGCGCCGTGCCGTTACCGACGGTGACGACGACAAATGTCGACAGTTCGCCTTTCTTTGCGTCCTCCAACACGAGTCGGACGGTGTACGTCCCGTCAGGCACGCCGGCGAGGTTCCAGAGCGCGAGTCCGCCGCTGGCCTGCGGTTGCTGCGATCTGACGATGAGATGCCACCCCAGCGGTGGACTGCCGGCTCCGTACTCGACTCGGTACGCCGTGAAGTCGGGCGAGCTGGCCTGGCCGGTGATCGAGACGTACGTCTTGTCTTTCAGCTTGTCGCCGGTGCGCGGTGACACGATGGAGACGGGCGTCTGCCCGTTGCTCTTGTCGTTAGGGGTGGTGCCCGCGCCCAGGATCTTCGCCCACTCCTCGTCCTGCGTTCGGGCAAAGCCTTGCACGCTGGCCGGGATGTTGAGCCCGAAGCGCTGCTGGATGAACTGCGGCGGCGTCAGCTCGGTGGCGATGAGGCCGTTGCGGATATCGACCTTCACATTCTGCCACCAGTCGTCGTCTTTCTTCGGCGCCGTCGCATCGGGCAGGAAGTTCTTCACCTTGCGGCCGCATGTATCGTTCGCTTTCAAGCCGGATGGCGTGCACGTGTCGACGTTGGAGAGACCGGGCGGGCGGGTGAACTCGCTTGCCGGAGTATCGGCGAGCGCGTCGATCATGAAGTCGCGGACGGCGCGGTACGAGATCGATGTCGAAAGGATGTTGTGGACGCGAGAGTTGTCGGAGTTGCCGGCCCAAACGCCGGTGACGAGATCGGGCGTGTAACCGTACGTCCACGTCTCGCCGATGTCGTGGCTATCTTCGAACGGCTCGCTGGTACCCGTTTTCACGCCCCAGGTGCGTCCGATGCTCAGCGCGCCGCAGCCGTACGTGATGCAGAACGAACTCGGGTCGGAGAGGATGCTGGTGATCTGGTACGCATTCTGCGGCTCGACCACCTTCTCTTCGTGCACCTTGACGCGGTGGTCCTCTGTGTCCGGATAGAGGACGCTGCCATCCTGCCGCGTGATCTGCAGGATCGAGACGGGGTCAAGCTTGCGATTGCCCTGATCGAGCGTTTGGCGCGTGGGCACGCCGCGCATGACGCCGTTTGCGGCCAGCACGCTGTATGCGTACGTGACGTCGACCAGCTTCACGTCGATGCCGCCGACCGTGATTGATGGTCCGAAGCTGCGGCCATCGAGGCCGGTGATGCCGAACTTCTTGTATTCCGCGGCGACGTTCTCGATACCGACGGTCACCGCGACCTTGGTGGCGGGAATGTTTAACGAGTTGCCGAGCGCATCGTGCGCGCTGATCGGGCCGTGGAAGTCGCCGCTGGGGTTGCGTGGCGTGAAGATCTTGTCGTCTTGGTCGGGATAGCTGATGGGTGTGTCGAGGATCTCCGTGCCGGGACCCCAACCGAGGCGCTCGAAGGCCGCCGTATACGTGAACGGCTTGAGGGTGGAGCCAGGCGAATTTAGCGCGCCGGCGTTGTCGTTGCGTCCTTCGATGTCGTCTCGAAAGTAGTCGCGCGAGCCGACGTACGTGAGGATCTCCGACGTGCGGGGGTCGATCGCGACGAGCGCGCCATTGTGTGCGTTCGATTGATCTTCGAACTCGCTGATCCAGTGCTCGAGCGTGGCCTGCGCCTTCAGCTGGAGGTCGAGATCGATCGTCGTCGTCACGCGGAAGCCGCCGCGGTAGAGCGCTTCCTTGCCGTAGTCGTGCTCGAGCTGCGGCTGGATGTAGTCGAAGACCCAGTGCGGCGCCTGCACAGGGAAACGCTGCTTCACGATGTTGACCGGCGTTACCGTCGAGACGTAGAACGCCGTATCGGTCGCGTCGACGGTGGTGCCGTCGTCGTTCACCTGGAAGCGAGAAGCGGGCAGCTTATGGCCGTCCGATTCGACATCGACGCGCGTGCGCGACTTCATCAGACGGAGCACTTCGTTGCGGCGCTCGATCGCGGCGTCGGGGTGGTTGATCGGATCGTATTTCGAGGGCCCGGCAGGGATGCCGGCGAGGAGCGCCGCCTCGGGAAGCGTCAGATCCTTCGCGTGCTTGCCGAAGTAACCTAGTGATGCGGCCTCGACGCCATTGTAGAGACCGCCGTACGAGATCTGATTGAGGTACCACTCCAGGATCTGGTTCTTCGAATAGCGGTCCGAGAGCTCGATGGCGTAGACCGTCTCTTTGACCTTGCGCTTGTACGAGCGCTTGTAACGATCGTCGGGCGAGATGTAGACGTTCTTCACGAGCTGCTGCGTGATCGAGCTTCCGCCCGTCGTGCTCGCGGCATCGGCGCTCCGGAGGTGGAGCGCTTCGAGACCGGCGCGCACGAGTCCTCGCGTGTTGACGCCCGGGTTCGACCAGAAGCTCGCGTCCTCGGTCGAGATCGTCGCCGCGATCATCCACGGCGAGATCTCATCGAGCTTTACGGGCGAACGCAGGCCGGAGCGGTCGTCGACGTATTCGTACAGCAACGTGCCCTTGCGGTCGAAGATCTGCGCGCCGCCGGACGGCTGCTGCGAGATAACCTGGTCGGGGGGCTGCAGCCCGTCGGCGTACGATCGATAGACGCCGTAGCCGGTGCCGCCTGCGATCGCGAGTCCGATGACGCCGATGCCGGCGAGCCCGATGAGTGCCTGGAGCCAGCGCGGTAACGCGCCTGCGCGGGCGCCGCCGCCAGTGCGACGCAGACGGTTTCGTAGTAATCGTTTGGTGGCCAGATTCCTTGCCAACGCTTCCTCCTCCTACCTCTTGCCCGCGGCGGCAGGCTTCTCGAGCACCACGAAGTGCGAGAGGCCGAAGATCTTCAGCGGCGTACGCTCGGCGCGATAAAGCGCTGCGCGCAGGAATCGACCGAGCCACTTACGGCGCGCGACGATGTTGTCGAAGCCTGGATACACATACGTCTCTAGGTTGACGCGCGCATCGAGGTTCCTGTACGCGCGGCGGATGCTGTTCTGAGTGTACGCCCGTGCGTGGGGGACGAGTTTGTTGCGCAGCGGGTCGGGCAGCCAGTTGATCAGCGGGATGTTGCCGAAGATGAATCGCTTGCCGACATAGATGCCATGCGTCTCGAACGGATAGAGGCGGTTTGGCGCGAAGATGACGATGTGGCCGCCGGGCCGGATGACGCGTAACGCCTCGGCGAGCGTGGCCGCATCGTCGCGGACGTGCTCGATCACCTCATTCAGCACGACGACATCGAATGCGGCATCGCGGAAGGGCAGTGTTTCGCTGGCGGAGAGCATGAGGCCCGGCGTCGTGCGCGCGCCCTCGTGCAGGCGTTTTGCATCGATATCGATGCCGTTGACGCGGTCGCTGAACTCGCGGAACTTGCGGACGTAGACGCCCAGTCCGCAGCCAATATCGAGAATGCGCGCGCTTTCGAGCGGCGCATAGTGGCGGATGAGATTGAGCCGTCGATCTTGCCCGAACCGCCACACGAAACTGGGGTTCCCGAGGGCGACTTCGGCCCTGTCGGGCGTTGTGACCATGTGTCCTTCCAATGACCCTGCCGTGCGAAATGGTAGCAGATACCGGTTGTCGCATTGATGATAGAACGGTGAAGACTGCCGATGGATTGGCTGAATCTCTCGTGAAGACCGGGCGCTACGAACACGGCTCGCGCTACAGCTCGCGCTGCGGGCGGTTCCGCGCGGCGCGGCGAGGCGCTAACCTGTCCGCATGAAGCTGGATCGTTCCGTCGTCACACACATGTCGAAGCTCGCGCGCGTCGAACTGACCGACGCGGAAGTGGAGACGTTCTCCGAACAGCTGTCTGAGATCATTGGCCACTTCGATGCGCTGAACGCGGTCGACACCGAGGGTGTCGAGCCAACGGCGCAGCCGCTGCCGATTCGCAACGTGATGGTCGACGACGTGTCGCGGCCATCGCTGGCGCAGGAGGATGTCCTCGCGCTGGCGCCGAACACGGATGACGGTTACCTGCGCGTGCGGGCGGTGCTGGAATAGCGATGGCCGATCTGTACTACCTGACGATCGAAGAGGCCGCGGGGCTGCTTGCGAAGCGCGAGATATCTTCGCGCGAGCTGACGCAGGCTGTCATCGAGCGCATCGCTGCGGTTGAGCCGCGAGTGCGCGCGTACCTAGCGATGACCACAGAACGAGCGCTGGCGCAGGCGGATTCCGCCGATGCGCGCATCGCGGCGGGCGAGCGCGGGCGGCTGCTGGGCGTGCCGGTTGCGATCAAAGATTTGCTGACGACGAAGGGGATCGCGACAACGTGCGGTTCGAAGATGCTGCAGAACTTCGTACCGCCGTACGACGCGACGGTCGTGTCGCGGCTGTTCGACGCGGGCGCTGTGATGGTCGGCAAGACGAACATGGACGAGTTCGCGATGGGTTCGTCGACCGAGAACTCGGCGTACCACGTGACGCACAACCCGTGGGATCTCACGCGCGTGCCCGGCGGTTCGTCGGGCGGGTCTGCGGCGGCGGTGGCGGCGGGTGAAGCGATCTACTCGCTAGGCTCCGATACGGGCGGGAGCATTCGACAGCCGGCGGCGCTGTGCGGCGTTGTCGGTATGAAGCCGACGTATGGACGCGTGAGCCGGTACGGACTCGTGGCGTTCGCCAGCTCGCTGGATCAGGTGGGGCCGTTTACGCGTACCGTGCGCGACATGGCGACCGTGCTGAACGCGATCTGCGGCCATGACGCGAGCGATTCCACATCGGCGCCGCTGGATGTGCCGGACTTCACCGCGGATCTCGAGAAGGGCGTGAAGGGGCTTCGGATCGGCGTACCGAAGGAGTACATGCCGGCGACGCTGGATGCGGGCGTCCGTGCGCGCGTCGATGAGGCTCTGGCCGCGCTCGAAGCGCAGGGCGCGATCGTCGATCGCGATGTCGCGCTTCCGAGCACGGAAGCGGCGCTGGCTGTGTACTACATCATCGCGCCGAGCGAGGCATCGGCGAACCTGGCGCGATACGACGGCGTGAAGTACGGCTTCTCGTACCAGCAGGGCGAGGGCATGTGGGACAACATGGAGAAGACGCGCGGTTGCGGCTTCGGGGCCGAAGTGAAGCGGCGGATCATGATCGGCACGTACGCGCTCTCGTCCGGGTACTACGACGCGTATTACCTGAAGGCGCAGAAGGTTCGCACGGTGATCCGTCGCGAGTTCGACGCGGCGTTCGAGAAGTACGACGCGCTCGTCGCGCCGGTGACGCCGACGACGGCGTTCAAGATTGGCGAGAAGACTGCGGATCCGTTCGAGATGTATCTGAACGACGTCTTCACGCTGCCGGTGAACATCGCCGGATTGCCCGGGATATCCGTCCCGGCTGGGTTCGTCGATGGGCTGCCGGTCGGGTTGCAGGTGATCGGCAAGCCGTTCGACGAGGCGATGGTGCTGCGCGTCGCGCGGGGGTACGAGCAGACCGCCGCGTGGGGCGCGAAGCGGCCTCCGCTGTAGCGCCCTTCCATAGCTCGGTCAGAAGCGCTTCCAGAGCGGTTGCGCGGACGCGGTTCACCCGTATTTCTTACGATTCTTACATCCGTGTCGCGCGGGCGACCGTAAATAGCTTGTTGTGAATCATGGCCGGACGGCCTGAGGAGAGTAGAAGGAGATGCAGATGAGTCAAGGACGATCACGATGGAGCAAGTTCGCGCTGAACGCGACGGCGCTGCTCGCGGCGACCGCGCTTACGGCGGCAGCGTGCAGCAGTAGCACGAGCGACAAGGACAAGACGGCGACGGCAGCAGCCAAAGGCGGGTCGACGCCGGCTGCGACCGTTGGCGCGACAAAAGCTGCTGCGACTGTAGCGGCGACAAAGGCGGCGACCACGCCGGCAGCGGGCGCGACCACTGCAGCTACGGCGGCGGCGCCGGCGGCCGGAGCAGCAACGGGCGTGAAGGTTGCGGATTCGGCGTTGGGCAAGATCCTGGTCGATTCAGCGGGATTCACGCTCTACACGTTCAAGAATGACGTTGCCGGCAACGGCAAGAGTGCAGGCGAAGCTCTGACGGCCGTGTGGCCGCCTTTGGCTCTGTCTGCCGCGCCGTCGGGCGTGGCTGGTGCTACGGGCGCGTGGGCTGTGATCACGCGGGCGGACGGCAAGACACAGGTCACGTACAAGGGGCTGCCGCTGTACTACTTCGTCAACGACAAGGCGGCGGGCGACACAAAGGGCGACAAAGTGCAGGGCGTGTGGTTCGTCGCGGTGCCGTAGACATAAGAAGAGGAAGCCTCGTAAGGCTGTTTGCGCAAAGGCGGTCGCCGCGGCGACCGCCTTTCGCGTGCCCGGGCGATATGCTGCGACCGTGAAGCCGCATCGCCGCAAACTCTCGCGCGAGGACTCCGACACGGGGACGATCCTCATTACGAAGGATCGCTGGTCGGCGTTCCCCGCGCCGATGGAGGAGTTCACGATTCGGGTCGGGCGTCGGCGCTTCGCGACGCGGATCGTCGCCGAAGATTGCGTGTGCGTTCCACCGGCGCATCAGCACATCCACTTCGAAGCTGGACACTCCCGCCCCCTGCTCGACTTCCGCCGCGGAGCGATCGTGGAGGGCGAGTTCTCGCGAGCGGGGGCACTGTTGATTCGCCATGGATAGCGAAGAGAAAGACGGGTTGCGCGCCTTCGCGCTGACGGTCGGGGCGCACGCAGGCGCGAGCTATCCGGAGCGGCCGCAGTGGATCGAGCGCGACGGCGTGCGGACGGACGTGATTGAGGTTGTCGCGACGTGGCGTGAGGAGGAGCGGCTGGGCTTCCGCGTCGTGCTCGCGGACGGGG
>JANXYW010000085.1 GCA_025355835.1 Chloroflexota bacterium | reverse complement strand
AAGGGCATCGAAGAAGCGCGCGCGGTGCTCGGCGACTCCGACCCGGAGATGTCCGCGCTCGCGAAGGAAGAGCTCGCGCAACTCACCACCGATCGGGTCGACATCGAGGACAAGCTCCGTCGTGCGCTCGTGCCGAAGGATCCGCGCGACGAACGCGACGTCATCGTCGAGATTCGCGCCGGCACCGGTGGCGACGAAGCCGCGCTCTTCGCCGCGAACCTCTACCGCATGTACAGCCGTTACGCCGATCGCCATAAGTGGACCATCGATGTGCTGTCCGCGAACGAGATCGGCATCGGCGGCATCAAGGAAGTTGTGTTCGAAGTCCACGGCCGCGGCGCGTACTCCCGCCTGAAGTACGAGAGCGGCGCGCACCGGGTTCAACGCGTGCCGGCTACCGAGGCACAGGGCCGCATTCACACATCGACGGCGACCGTTGCTGTACTGCCCGCCGTCGACGAAGTGGAGATCGACATCAACGAAGGCGATCTGAAGATCGACATCTTCCACTCGGGCGGCGCTGGTGGTCAGAACGTGAACAAAGTCGCGACCGCCGTTCGCATGACGCACAAGCCCACCGGCATCGTCGTCGTCTGCCAGGACGAGCGATCGCAACTCAAGAACCGCAACAAGGCGATGGCCGCCCTTCGCGCCAAGATTCTCTATCAGGCGCAGGCGGAGCAAGCGGACGAGATATCCGGCGCCCGAAAGCAGCAGGTTGGCACCGGCGAGCGCTCCGACAAAATCCGCACGTACAACTTCCCGCAAGATCGACTGACCGATCACCGCATCGGCCTCACCGTCCACAACTTGCCGCGCATCATGGACGGCGAGATCGACGACGTCATCGACGCGGTCTCCGCGAACGTGCAGGCGCAGGAATTGGAAGAGAGCGTTGCAGGCGGCGCGTCGCGGTGATCGTATGACCGACACACCCGAATCACACCAAGAGAATCGCCGGCTCGAGATTGAGTTCTGTACGAAGTGCCGCTTCCAGGGCCGCGCCTTCTGGCTGGCGCGCGAGCTGTTCGATGTTGTGCCGGAGCTGGTCGATGAGATCGCTTTGCGCCCGTCCTCCGGCGGCGTCTTCACAGTTCGCTACGGCGACGCGACCGTCTGGGAGCTGGCCACCGGCGGCCGCTTCCCGGAGCCGAAGGACATCCGCGAAGCGATGTTAGCGGCAGCCGGCCAGCCGCCGCGCATCAAGCACCATTGATCGTGGCGACCGCGACCAACATCATCGCAAGTCTCATCCACGACGCCACAGCACAGTTCGCAGCCGCATCTGTCGATGACGCGCGACTCGAGGCCGAACTTCTGCTCGCACACGCGCTCACGACCGATCGCGCGCACGTACTCGCCCGTCTGAGCGACAGTATCGATGACGCCGCGAACGCCCGATTCTCGTCGCTGCTCGCCCGCCGCCTGGCGCGCGAGCCGCTCGCCTACATCGTCGGCCATCGCGAGTTCTACGGCATCGAGATCGCGTGCGCACCCGGCGCGCTGATCCCGCGCCCGGAAACGGAAATGCTCGTAGAGATCGCACTCGACGAGATTCGAACGCGTGGTGGCGCGCTGCGTATTGCTGATGTCGGAACCGGAAGCGGCGCGATAGCGATCGCCATTGCCGCCAACGCGCCGAATGCACGCATCACGGCCATTGATGCATCGATCGACGCACTCGCGATCGCGCGTGGTAACGTCGATCGCCGCAACGTTGCCGATCGCATCGAGCTTCGCGCTGGTAACTTGCTCGATAACGCGGGCGTCTTCGACGTGATCGTCGCCAACCTGCCGTACGTCAGTGCGTCCGAATGGCAAACGCTTCAGCCCGAGGTCCGCGACCACGAACCGCGCACGGCGCTCGTCGGCGGCGTCGAAGGAACCGAGGCCATCGAGCAACTGCTTCACGATGCGCCGCCGCACCTCGCAAGCGGCGGTGTTTTGGCGGCGGAGATGGGCGCGACGCAGGGCGAACGTTTGGCAACGGTCGCTCGCATAAACTTCCCCGACGCCGAGGTCTGCGTTATCAAGGACTTGGCCGGCCTAGACCGGGTGCTCGTCGTGCGGACTGCGGGAGGGTGATGGAAGACGAGGACTCGCTGCGGGAAGCAGTCGAGGCGCAGGCGAAGGCCCGCATTACCGGAGATATCGCTACGTTCGCGTCGTACGTGACGCCACAGGCGCTTCTACGGCTGCACCGCCAGGGCGGGCCGCTCCGCGCCGGGCAGGGCACGTGGCGCTACGAAATACTCGACATAACCGCAGCTGGTGACACTGGCAGCAGCGATGTCCGCTACAAAGGCTCCGGCAGCTACGTGCTCCGTACGCGCTGGGAGCGCCCTGACGGCCTCTGGCGCGCCGTCATGGTCGAGATGCCGCCCGAACTCTCACGCGACTCCTGGTGGCGCCGTGTGCTCCGTCTGGAGCGGGGCAGCGGCCAGCCTTCCGTAGCCGAGAGGCGAGACCTCCGATGATGTCGCTGGAAGAGCGGCCACTCACCATAACGAACAGCGACGTACGCCTCGAGGCCGCGATCCACGACGGGGACGGCGCGCTCGCGGCCGTCGTACTGCATCCAGACCGGCGATACGGCGGCGATATGGACAACCACGTCGTGACGGCGGTCGCTGCGGCTCTCGCAGCGCGCGGCGCGACCACGCTCAGATTCAACTTCCGAGGCACCGGAGGCAGCACGGGCTCGTACGACGGTGGCAACGGCGAAGCCTCCGACGCTCGGGCGGCGGTCGCCGCCGCTCGAGAAGCGGCACCCGAGGCGAAGCTTGTTCTAGCTGGCTACTCGTTCGGCGCGATGATCGCCGCGGCGATTGCCGGAGAGGTCACACCGGCGGCGCTCGTTCTCGTCTCGCCGCCCGTTAGCATCAACGCGCTTCCCGAACGCGATCCCCGGCTGCCGACGCTGGTGGTAGCGGGCGATCGCGACCAGATCGCTCCCGCCGCGGCCATCTTGGCCATGGCCGCTACGAACTGTCAGGCAGTGATCGTTCCCGGCGTCGGCCACGCGTGGTGGCCCGGCGTGACCTTGCTCGCTCACGAGTTAAATGGCTTCCTCGATTCCCTACCGGTTCTGACCTACGACCCGTAAGGGAAATTGCCGATAACTGTCACATGACATCGGCAGCGGCTCTCTCTGCGGAATCGCGCCACGAGGTGCGGCGGATCGTACTCGTCTCGCGCATCGCCGGCGTGATGATCGCTTTTGCGCTGGCCGCGGGTTCGCTCGCTATCCACTGGTATGATCTTTCCTCGCGAGAGTCGATCTTCCAGCTTGCGACGGTCGTCGTCGGCCTCGGCGCATTTGTCGCAATATCCACCCTCGCGCGCGTCGGCCACGCGCGAGTCCTGGGGCGAAGTATCGATGAAGTCCAGGCGCTCAGTGATCAGCTCCGAGACCTCGCCGATCGCGACCCACTCACGGGCCTGTACAACATGCGGGCGTTCTACGACGCGCTAGGCGGCGCGATCGAGCAAGCCTCCGCGGGCAAAGACGAAGTGAGCCTTGTCGTCGCCGATCTCGATAATTTCAAACACGTCAACGACTCCCTCGGCCATCAGTTCGGAGATCGCGTCCTGATTGCGACCGCTCAAGCATTCGCCCAAACAGCGTGCACTGGCGGGCGCGCTGCTCGACTCGGTGGCGACGAGTTCGCACTGCTTTTGCCAGGCACGTCGCGTGCCGATGCCGTCGAGATCGCCCGAGTGATCGAGTGTGCGCTCGCCGATGTGGCGATCGATGGCCGGAGGTGCGCCACAATCGGCAGCTTCGGCGTCGGCACGTTTCCACACGATGGTGATTCAGCGCAGCTGCTCTTCGCCGCGGCGGACAGCCGCATGTACAGCGAAAAGCACAGCCGCAAGTCCGAGTCGCTGTCCGCACTCTCGCACGCGTCGTGGCGTGTCTTCGTGCGCGCCGGTCAAGCCCTCGCGCACGGCGCCCAGGGCGATCGCATCCTGCGCGCCATCGCCGACGCTGCGCGCGAGGAGTTCGCGCTGATCGCCTGCGTCATCAAACTCGGCGGAGATACGCAATACGACATGGCCGTGACCAGCGTCAGCGACCCGGCACTCGAGCCTGCGTTCGAATTCATGGCCTCGCGTGGAGAACTGAACGCGGCAGCGATCGCGGCGCACATGCCGGCCGACGCATGGCTCGTCGGCCAGCCCATTAGCGGCCCAGCGGGCGAAATGGGACTCGTGCTCCTCGCTGGCCAACCGCAAACGTCATTCCGCCCCGATGCGTCGGTGGTCGTAGCCCTCGCAGACCTCATCCTCAACGTAGCGACCGAAGGCGCCACGCAAAAACAAACCCCGGCCCGCATCGAACACACCCGCGCCGCCTGATTCGCAGTGGACGTTCGTTGGAGGAGACGCCAAGCGTGTGGCATAGCCGTCCGCGGCTGGGACTCGGGCGATCGAAGCGTGGCCGAAGGGGACGGCCGGACCGACAAGTACCATGCGGCATCTGACGGCCGGCCGCTGCGTGCGAGACCATGGCCAACGCAAGACGTGAAGCGTGGAGCGCGGCCGCCCCGGCCGTACGTCCGGCAATCGATGGATCGACGTGTCGCCTTCCCCCTCTCCGCCGGGCGGAGAGGGTCGGGGTGAGGTCGAGCGCTACCCGTTCCCGCTCCCCGCTTCCCGGGTCCCGCCTCCACCAACCCGCTCCCGCGCCAACGTCCGACGCGCGATCTCGACTTCGGCCAGTTCGTCCAGCGAGCCCTCAAGTACCTTCCGCTGGCGCTCTTCCGTGACGTGCAGGTAGATCTGCGTCGTGTTCGGATTGCTGTGACCCATCAACTCCTGCACGACGCGCAACTCCGCACCGCCATCCAGCAGATGCGTCGCGAACGTGTGCCGCAGCAAGTGCGGATGCACCCG
>JANXYW010000041.1 GCA_025355835.1 Chloroflexota bacterium | reverse complement strand
ACTGCTCGTCCAGGTCGTCGAGGCAGAGGGCGCGCCTGAGGGCTCGCTCCCCGAGTCCGTGGTCGCGGTGCCGGCGTACGTCCTGGACGGCTCGCTTATCTCGCTCGGAAACCCGAACCCCGTGACGTTGAGGGAGCAGCTGGCTGCGCTGGCGCTGGGGAGAAGCTGATACCATGCCCGCCATGAGACTCCTCGGACGCCTAGGCCGCCGACCGCGCGAACCGCATGCAGACGGCGCCGGACCCAACACCAAGATTGGGTACCTCACAGATACCGACCTCTTCCGCGGGCTCGACGACGCCGAAATGGACGAGGTCGCCCGTATGACGACCATGACGACGTGCAAATCGGGACGCGTCTTCTATACGCCCGGCGAGTCCGGTGAGGTTCTCTTCATTCTCAAAAAGGGGAGCGTCCAGCTCTACCGCATCGCCCCGGACGGCAAACGGCTCGTGATCGGTGCGCTGCGCGCCGGCGCCGTGTTCGGCGAGATGGGCCTGATCGGCCAGGGTATGTACGACACGTTCGCAGAGGCCTCCGAGGACTGCACGCTGTGCGTCATGTCCCGATCCGACGTCGAGATGCTCGTCGCCTCGAAGCCCGCGTTCGCGATCGGGCTGCTGGAGCTCATGGGGCAGCGCCTGCAGGACATCGAATCGACGCTGGAACGCTTCGCGTTTCGCAGCGTGGCGTCGCGCCTCGCATCGCTCCTGCTCGCTCTGCGCGACGCGAACGACGAAGTGTGCGGCCTCTCGCACCAGAACCTCGCGGACCGCATCGGCACGCACCGCGAAACGGCGACACGCGCCCTCAACGATTTTCGCGGCGCCGGCATCATCGAGATCGGGCGGGAGCGGATCCACATCGTTGATGTCCCGCGCCTGCAGGCGCTCGCCGACGAGGCCGAGGCTTAGCTTCCCGCTCAAATCTGGCTCAACCCGAAAAAGTCGAAGTAGCGGTTGAAGATCGTCAGTTGGTGCGTGAACACAAGCACGCCCACGAACATGACGAGCACGCCCGTCGTGATCTCCAGCGCCGGAAGCGCGCCGCGTATCCGCCGCAGGAAGGCCGTCACGGGCACGAACGCGAACGCCGTGATCAGAAACGGCAGTCCAAGCCCCAGCGAATAGATGAACAGCAGATATGTGCCGTGGGCCACGGAACTCCCCGAGGCCGCGAGCGTGAGGATCGCGCCCAGCACCGGTCCGATGCACGGCGTCCAGCCGATCGAGAACGCCGAGCCGACGCCGAAGGACTTCATGTAGGTCAACCCGCCGAGCCAGCCGCGCTCGCCCAGCGTCACGGCTCCCGCAGGGGTCACGGGAGCGGCCTGCGGCGACTGCAGCGTGTATGTTCGGTAGAGCCACGGCACGCGGATGATGCCGACAAGGTTCAGCCCCATGACGATGAGGAACAGGCCGGCGACCTTCTCGAAGGTCGACAGGTGGTCGCGCACGGCGAAGCCGAACAACCCGACCGACGCGCCCAGGAACGTGAACACCGTCGTGAACCCGAGTACGAAGAACGAAGCGTGGATCACCGTCTCTCGCCGGTGTGCCGGACCCTCGATGTGGCCGGTCGTGCCGGTGAGGTGGGCGAGATATGCAGGCACGAGTGGCAGCACGCATGGTGACAGGAACGAGAGGACGCCCGCCGAAAACGCGAAGGCGAACCCCCAGGGGCCGCCGAGGAATCCTACCCAGCTTTCCGTCAGCATTGGTAGATTGTGACCACTTCTGCGGCCGCCGTCCGTGAGCAAGATCACACGGACGGAATCGAGTTTGGTGATCTCCATCACAGAGACGAAGCGCATCGAGCGCGTAGATATAGACAGCGGATAAATTCGGAGACGGGAGAACGATTCATGCAGCGACTCGGGCGACTGGCCGTCGCGACGTTGGGCGCGTATCTCCTCGGTAGCGTGCAGAGCGCTGACATCGCCGCCCGACTGGCGGCCAGCCACAACGGCGCCGGCACCAAAGACCTCCGTGCACACGGCACCGGCAACCCTGGCGGACTCAACGCCGCAAAGGTGCTAGGTACGCACTGGGGATTGGGAGTGATGGCTGCGGATATCGCCAAGGGCGCCGTCGCATCGGCGTTGGGACGGCGTATCGCCGGCGACCGCGGCGGCTACGCCGCCGGTACGGCCGCCGTCGTCGGGCACTGCTTGCCGGTGTGGTCCGGATTCCGCGGCGGCAAGGGCATTGCGACGAGCGCCGGGAGCGCGGCCGTCTGCTTCCCCGCCTACATGCCCGTCGATATCGCGGTGGCGGGTGCGACGCTTGGCCTATCGCGCGGCAGCGCGAATCGCGCCGCGTACGCATCGTCCTCGATGTTCCTGATCGCTGCGGTGCTCTGGTGGCGCAGCGGGCGGCGAAATCTCTGGGGACCGTCGCCGACCTGGGGTCTTCCTGTGTACGCCGCGCTGACGGGCGGGCTCATCTCATGGCGGTTCTACGCCGCGCCGCCGCCTGTCGCCGTGGTCGAGAGCCTCGACCCTGCGACACGGACGGAAGCGGCGGCATGATCGGACGTATCGCGGTCGTCACCGATTCCGCGTCCTATCTGCCGGAGCAGGTGCGACACCGCTTCGGCGTTCACGTCGTGGCGCTTACGGTCACCGTCGATGGCCGCGAGTACCACGAGGGCGTCGACCTCGATGCGGATCTGTTCTATCCAATGCTCGAAAGCGCGACAGCGGTGACGACGTCGCAGCCTTCGCCGGGGATGATCCTGGAGGCGTACCGTGCGGCAAAGGCCGAGGGCGCGACGTCGATCGTCTCGATCCACATCGGCGCGGCGCTCTCCGGCACGCTGCAGTCGGCGCGGCTCGCGGCGTCTATGTCGCCGGTGCCCGTCACAGTCATCGATAGCGGCCAGGCGTCGTTCGCCGAAGGCCTCGTCGTGTGGGAGGTGATCGACGCGCTGGCCCAGGGGGTCGATGCCGCCCGTGCGCCTGACATCGCGGTTGCCGCATCCGCCCGCGTCGGCAATACGTTCGTGGTCAAGGCGCTCGACCTGATGCGCAGCGGCGGACGGCTCGAGCAGGGAGCGGCGGCTGAGGCCGTCCCAGTTCTCGCACTCTCCGGGGGATCGGTGCGCGTCACAGGAAACGCGGACACCGTGGACCGCGCCGTGACGCTCATGGTGGACACCATCCGAGAAGCTGCAACGGCGGCGCGGTTCGGACTGCGCGTCGGCATCGGCCATGGAGCGGCTGAGCCGATCGCTCGCGAGTTGCGCCGACACGTCTGCGTGATGCCCGGCGTCGACGAGGTCATCGACTACGTGGTTGGTCCCAGCATCGGGGTACACACGGGCGCGGGAACCGCGGGCGCCGTCTACATAGATCGCGTGCCCTATGAGGTATGACTACGACCTGATCATCGTCGGCGCGGGGTCCGCCGGCATGGCGGCCGCCGAGATCGCGCCGCGCATGGGCGTGCGCGCGGCGCTCGTCGAGCGGAGCAGGATCGGGGGCGACTGTCTGTGGACCGGCTGCGTTCCGAGTAAGACGCTGATCGCCTCCGCGCGGCTCGCACACGGCATGCGGCACGCCGCGAAACTCGGTCTCGATCCTGTCAAATCGCGCATCGACACCCGGCAGGTGATGGCGCGCGTGCGGCGCGTGCAGGATGAGATCGCCGCTGACAAAGACAACGTGCAGCATTTCGAGTCGCTCGGAGTCGCCGCATTTCAGGGAGAGGCCATGCTCGTCGGCCCCCACAGCGTCTCCATCGGGGCCCGCACCGTGACGGCGCGGTACATCCTGCTGGCGACCGGCTCGCGTCCGTCGGTGCCGTCGATCGACGGTCTGCGAGAGGCCGGCTTTCTCACCAGCGAGACATTCTTCGCGCTCGAACAGCTTCCTGCGTCGATCATCATCGTCGGTGGCGGCCCGATCGCGATCGAGATGGCGCAGGCGATGCAGCGCCTCGGCACAAGCGTCACCGTCATTGAAGCGCTGCCGCGCATCCTCGCGCGCGAGGAGCGGGCGCTCAGCGAGCGCGTGGACCATACCCTCGAACGCGAGGGCGTCATCGTACAGCCGGGCGCGGTGATCACGCGTGTCGCTGCTCGAGATGGTCTCAAGGTCGTCACCGGTACCGTCGAAGGTGGCGAGCGGGAGTGGGCGGCTGAAGAGATCCTCGTGGCGACGGGTCGCGCGCCAAATATCGAGTCGCTCGGCCTCAATGCGGCTGGCGTCGCGTACACAAAGAAAGGCGTCACGGTCGACGAACGGCTGCGCACGGGCATCCCGTCCATCTTCGCCGCAGGCGATGTCGCCGGGCGCTATCTCTTCACGCACAGCGCCGTGTCCGAGGCGGCGACAGCACTGCGCAACATGTTCTATCCGGGCTCGAAGGCGGCGGCGACATCGGTGCCGTGGACGACGTTCACCGATCCGGAGTTGGGTCACGCCGGGATGACGAGCGACGAAGCCAGGCTGGCGCTCGGCGGCGACAACGTCCTCGTCTTTCACCAATCGCTCGCCGATTCAGACCGGGCCCGCGCCGAGGGCGAAGAGGGCGAGATCGTACTCGTCACCGATGCGCGTTACCGGCTGCTCGGGGCGCACGTGCTGGCGTCCGGCGCCGGCGACATGATGGGCGGCCTGGCCGACGCCATCGAACGCAGAGCGCGCCTCACGCCCGACTTCGCGAACGCCGTGCAGGTGTATCCGACGATCGCCTTCTCGCTCAACCAGGCCGCCGGCCAGGCGACGTACCGCCAGCTCGATCGTCCGTTCCTCCGCGCGATGCGCCGAATCGGCGCGCTGGTGCATTGAGGCGATAGCTGCAAAGCAGCGGCGTCCTCAAAGTGGTCGCGATCACACGTCGCTCGCCACCGCCGTCGTATGATCGCGGCGCAAGGAGGATCCGTATGCTGGACGAGCGCGCCGATGCCCTCAGAGCGACCGTGTCCGCGAACCACCAGGAGATGCGCCGGCTGATCGGCGGCCTGAGCGATGCGGACCTCGAACAAAAGACGGAGAGCGGCCGGCATGGTGCTCAGCGAACAGCACGACGAGTGGCTGGTCGGTCGGCGCTCCCTGGCGGACGAGTCCCTGCGCCTCGTCACCGCCCACGATCCTTCATCCATCCCCTTCCAGGAACAGGAGGTCTCCGTACGCCTACCATCGCCGTGTAACACGCGGCTCTTAGAGCGAGGATGATGCTCCGCTATTTACACCACTTGACGGGACGTGACCATCCCGATCAGGTATGGATAGACAACCTCACGGCCATTTTGGAGACACCACACTCGCAGCATAGGACGGACCAGAGCGTCGCGAGACGGGGCTGACGGTCCTTCCAAACGGTATCGGCTCAAGGCTGGCCTGCATCGGGTCGCACGATTCAAACTTCAGACGCGAACGAGCGTCGGCGGCCCGCAGGGGTGCGGACGCTGTCGCAGGCCCGACGGCATGTCTGTCCAGAGCGCGACTCGGCCGGCGGCACAGCAAGAGAGGGCGTGTGCGACGTGATGGGCGTGGCCGTGCGCGTAGCCGTGGGGCTCGCGGTCGACGTCGCGGTGCCGGTGGAGGTCGGCGTACGCGTGGGAGTTCGGCAGCCAGTAGTCGGCGT
>JANXYW010000040.1 GCA_025355835.1 Chloroflexota bacterium | reverse complement strand
ACCTCCGGTTTCCGCATCCTACGGCTACGTGGCGCGAAGGTCTACTGCGGGGCGGGTCAGCCGCGCTTACCCGCCCCGTAGACGGCGCGCCCGGGGAACGCGCCGGTGAACTCACCATCGCGGAGTGCAGCCACGCCGTTCACGACGACATCGCGCACGCCGGAAACGCCGATGTCGCTGGCGTATGCGTCGCCACCGCTGCCATCGTAGACGGCGCCGTTGCGGATGATCAGATCGAAGGTCTGGGTGGCGGCGGACGCGCCGGTCACGCGGTTTCCTCGCGCCAGCGCACCTCGTAGATGCGGACCGGATCCTCGAAGCCGCGAAGTTCGGCCTCGCCCTGGTCTGCGAACATGAAGCCCTTGCCGGCGACGAGTTGCCGCACCACGTCGGACGTCAGAATCTCGCCGGGCTCGGCGCGTGCACAGACGCGCGCGGCGAGCTGCACAGCCGTGCCAAAGAGGTCGTTACCGTCGGCCACGGGCTCGCCTGCGTTGATGCCGATGCGCACCATGATCTGCTCGGCCGGATGCGCGTCGTTGTGTCGCGCAAACGCACGCTGGATGGTGATGCCGCACTCTACAGCTGCCGAGGCGGTGAAGAACGATGCCATGATGCCGTCGCCCGTGTGCTTCACCTGGCTGCCGCCGTGCGATGCAAGCGCCTCGCCGACGATGGCGTTGTGCAGGCGGACGAGCGACTGCGCCTCGGCGTCGCCAAGACGTTGCGTGAGCGCTGTCGAACCCTCCATGTCGGTGAACATGATCGTGCGAAAGCCTGCACTGACGGGCGCCGAAGGTGCGTCGTGCGCCTGCGAACTCGCCTCGTGCGGATGCGAACGCTGCGCGGATGGCGCGCGCTCTTCGTCGATGCCGATGAAGTCTTCTACGGCGTCGAGCACCGCCCGCATATCGCCCATGTACGGCGAGAGCGACGCGCCGTCGAGAATCGTCATGCGGGCGTTGGGGATCTTGGAGGCGAGATTCTTAGCGACTTCGACGCTGAGCATCGGGAAGTCGCGTCGGTGGAGCACCAGCGTCGGCTGCGTCACGAGCGGCAAGAGATCCGTGACGTCGATGTCCTGGCTCGAATCCCAGCACACGCTCGCTTGTTCCGCGGTGAGACTTTCCCGCATGTACACGGCCACGCGGTGGGCCGCGTCGCCTTCCGACCAGCCGAATACCGTGTGCGCGAGCGTCTCCGTAAAGATCTCGTAGTCGATGCCGCGCAACCTGTCGAGCGCTTCTTGCGCGCCGGAGGCGCGGTCCGCATCCGAGACCTTTGCGAGCGCGCAAAACAGGATCAGGTGCGAGACGCGCTCCGGATGCTTTACCGCATACGCAATGGCCACCGGAGAATTGAAGTAGAGGCCGAACAGCGCGAACTTCTCGAGCCCGAGGCGATCGACCACCGCTTCGAGGTCGCGAACGTGCGTTTCGAGCGAGAACTCTTTGATGTCGCGCGTCGAGAGGCCCGAGCCGCGGTTGTCGTAGCGGACGATCTGGAAGTGCTCGGTGAGATGCTCGTACCAGTGCCGCCACTCAGGAATCTGCCACTCCAGCTCGATGTGGCTCCACGGCATCGCCGGAGGCGGATTGACGATGGCCAAGCCTTCGCCGATGGACCAGAGCGCGATGCTGATCCCGTCCGACGTGGTGGCGTATTGGATACGAGGGTCCATCCCAACATCGTAGCACGGGTGTCGGTTCGACCGAACCAGAGCGCGAACCGTCGGCTACTGCGGCCCGCACGTCCCCGGCGCCACGGAATAGACGGCGTATTCGGCCGTTGCGGCGACGAGCTGTGCGCACGGAGAGATCGATCGCGTGCCGGCGACGGAGTCTTCGAGCAGCGCGTGCTCGTTCGTGCGATATCGGGCGTTGTAAGCCGCGTAGATGATGATGTAGTCGACCTTCCGCTTCCGCAGGAACTCCGCGTACTCGACGCGCGACGGCCAGCTGCGACGGTCGATGCTTTCGGGGAACGGCTCCGAGTCGAGTCGCGCACCCGCACGGACGAGCTGATACATGCCGACTTTGCCGTCGCGGACCCGCAGGATGCGGTACGTCGCGCCCGGATGAAAGTCATCCGACTGGATGAACGTTTCCAGCGACACGTCGGCCGTTCGCGTCAGCGCCGTCCACGCATACCGATCTTTGCGAATCGGCACGAGGATCACGTTGAGCGCGATCAACCCCACGAGGATGATCGCCGGGATGCGCGCCAGCGGCGTGCGCTGCACGACGAGGCCGATGAACGGCGCGGCGACAACGATCGCCCGCAGGCTGACGGTATCGACGAAATTCGTGACGAGCGTGCGTGTCGAACTGTCGCCAACCGATGGCGACGCGGCGACGAGCCACGCCGCAGGTGCAGCGATGGCGAGCGACAGCGCGTAGCACGCGAGAAGCCGCGGCCGATTCGGTTCCCAGATCAGGCGCGCGAGCACGATCGGTCCGGCGATCGGCAACACGACCGCTGGATGCGTCGCCTGAGCCAGTCCGAGCATGACGGCAGCGGCGAGCCAGCGCTCGCGACGCCAGAGCGCGATCGCCGCGAACAGCATCGCGATGGCCCAAAGAAACGGCAGCTGGCCGAGCAGCGGACCTTCGACGAGCATGGGGTTGGCAAGTAGCAGCGCGGTCCACCATGCGCCGCGCAGCTCCGGGAACGCGCACCATTGCGCCGCGATGACGCCGAGTGCGCCGACGACGAGCCAGAGCGTCACGATCCAGTCTCCGAACAACGGATGGAGCAGCGCGGCGCTGAACCACGGGATGAATCCATACGGAAACGCGTACGCTTCGCCGTGGCCCAACACCGGCATGTGCAGCGGGATGCCGTGGCCGTGCCAGAAGTGATCGCCCACGTACCAGACGTGGATGTAGTTGCTCAGCGAGTCGTTCGTGACGAAGATGCGGTGGCTGAGGATGAACGCTAGTCCAATCAGCCAGGCAGCGGCCATGGCGCCCAGCGCAACGCGTCCTACCATGGCGGTGCGCGCCACGGGGGATCCTGCGCTTCGGTTAGTCTGTACAAGCATGGGCATCCACTCCCGCAACGCGCATCATATATGGTGACCGCGATTCAGCCACCACCGGAGCCTCGTCGCGACGCGGCGGCGACGTGGCTGACAGCAGTCGCGCTGGCCTCGTTTGGCGCGGTCGTGCTGCCGGCGACGGCCACGATCGGTGCGCCCGTGCATGCAGCGATCTGGCAGGGCGCGGTCGGGTCCCTTGTCGCCGCGCTCGTCGCCGTGGTCGCCTCCCGCTTCGCGCGGATCTGGTACTTGCGACCGGTCGGCGTCCTCATGGCGGGCGTCGCGTGCTGGCTGCTGGCGCAGGCATCGTATCCCGTCGCGGCCTGGCTCATCGCGCCCGTGCTGGGGTTGGGGATCGCGTTCGTAGGCGGCGGTGCGATGGGCGTCGGACCGCGGACATCCGTGCCGGGCGTGCTGGTGGCAGCCGCGGCCGCAGCAGGCATCGTTCTGGTGCGATTCGTCGCCGGCCGCGACGCGGCCATGGCGTTCGGAGCGGCGATCGTCGCCGCGAGTGCGTTCGCGTCGCTGGTGGGTCGGCGTCCGGCAGCAACGAACAAGGGCCGTCGCGGCATCGTGCTCGCGATCGGCGGGCCGATCCTGGCGCTCGCCACGGCGGGGTACATCGGCGCAACGACGCCGTCCGTGACGTGGTTCGGCTCGCTGATCCATCATGGGCCGCGCGGCGGGGACGAGGTAGCGATCACATTCGACGACGGGCCGAACCCGCCGTACACCCTACAGATTAGCGGCATCCTCGATCATTACGGCGTCAAAGGTACGTTCTTCACGGTCGGCAAGGCGTTGGCATCACGCCCCGACGTTTCGAAGGCGCTGCTCGACGACGGGCAGCTGCTCGGCAACCACTCATACACCCACGATGCGTTTCACTGGCTCGATCCGGAATACGCCGAGTTGGGACAGACGCAGGATGCGTTCAAGCGCACGCTGGGGGTGTGCCCGGGTTTGTACCGGCCGCCGCATGGGTCGCACACCCCTCTCATGGCAAAGCAGGTGAGCGATCACGGCATGAGGATGGTGACGTGGGATGTGTCCGCAGCGGACTGGGCCACCAGCGACGGCAATCTCGTCGCGCGCCGCGTGCTCGACAAGGTGCAGCCCGGCTCGATCATCCTGTTGCACGACGGCATCGACGGAAACATCGGCGCGGATCGCAGCGTCATCCTGACGGCGCTGCCGCTGATTCTCGACGGTCTTCGCCAGCGCGGCCTGAAACCGGTGACGCTGGACAAGCTGCTGGATGTGCCCGGATATGTCCCGTGCTAACGCGGATAGCCGCCAGCGGCGGGTCTTCTTCTGCACTCGGTATCATGTGGGAGTGAAAGACAACACAACGCGTGTCAGGTAGTGCCACGACCCCCCAGCCCGGCGTCCGCGTTTCGCGGGCCGTCGTCGTCGACGACGACAAGCGGCTGCTTCGTGTCATCGAGCGCGGGCTCAAGCTGCATGGCTTCGATGTGACCACATTCGCGGATCCGCTCGAGGCGCTGGCGCACATCGAGGCGAAATCGACGGATGTGGTCGTGTTGGATGTGATGATGCCGGAGCTCGACGGCGTTTCGCTCTGCCGGCGGCTGCGACAGAGCAACCCGGTGCCGATCCTGATGCTTTCCGCGCGCGACACCGTGCCGGATCGCATCCTGGGCCTGGAGTCGGGCGCCGACGACTATCTGACGAAGCCGTTCGAAGTGGCCGAATTGGCTGCACGCCTGCGGGCGCTGATCCGCCGCACCGAGCGCGAGCCGAGCGACGAGCGTTTCGTCTACGCCGACATCGTGCTGGATACGCGACGGCACCAGGTGGCGCGCGACGGCGAATCGATCGCGCTGACGCCCATCGAGTACAAGTTGCTGGAGTACTTTATGCGTAACCCGGAAGCGGTGCTTAGCCGCGACTCGATTCTCAGCAACGTGTGGGGTTACGACGGCGGCGATTCAAACGCGCTGGACGTGCACGTCGGACATCTGCGCGAAAAAATCGAAGTAGGCGGGCGCTCACGGCTGATCCAGACGGTGCGCTCTTTCGGCTACGCGTTGCAGCAGGCCTGACGTGTCTCTTCGACTGCGCCTCACCATCCTGTACACGCTGTTGTTCGCGGCGCTGATCGGGCTGTTCGGGACGATCGTGTACCTGCAGACATCCAGCCAGCTCTACAGCTCGGTGGACGACACGCTGAAGACGCGCGCCGATCGGATCATCTCCGAGACAGACACGGACCCTTCGGGCGCCATCCAGGCGGACCAATCGGTGCTGGACGAGATCGGCTCCCCGGGCGTCTACGTGGAGATTCTCAGGCGCGGATCGCCGCCTATTCGTTCGAGCAATCTCAGCTCGTCGCTGCCCGTGCCGACGCGGCGTGGCGTCGCATCGGCGGTAGCCTCGTACGAAACGCACCACACATCGAACGGTGAGCGCGTGCGCGTGCTGTACCAGGATCTCCCTAGCACTGGCGGCCGATTGTTGGTTGCGCGCTCGCTCCATCCGACGGACGCGGCGCTCGACCGGATTCGGGTGATCCTCATCGGCGGCGGCATCGCGTTCCTCATCGTCGCGAACGTCTTGGCGTATGTCGTGGCTGCACTCGCATTGCGGCCGATCCGGCAGGCGACCGGTACGGCGTCGGAGATCGAGGCGACGGCCGACTTTTCGCGCCGGATCAAAGGAGAGGCGCAGCCAGGCGAGGTCGGCGAACTCGTCCAAACGATGAACGAGCTGATCGCGAAAGTCGAGACGACGCTCGACGCCCATCGCGCGTTCCTCGCTGACTCGTCGCATGAGCTGCGGAGGCCGCTCGCGGTGCTTCGGGGCAATCTCGAAGTGCTGGGCAGCCCGTCGCTGCCAGCGGAGGAGCGGCAGGCGATCATCGCCGAGACAGACGAGGAGTCGCGCAGGATGAGCCGCATCCTCGCCGATCTCTTGCTCCTGTCGCAGGTTGATTCGCGCTTGATCTTGCAACTCGCGCCGCTGAACCTCTCGGAGCTTGTCACCAGCGTCGCGGAGCACGAGCGACAGCGCTTTCCCGGGCGCGACATAACGGTCGAGTCGGAGAAAGACGCGGTGCGTATCAGCGCGGATGAGCAGCGCGTGCGGCAGATTCTCGAGAATCTCGTCGAGAACGCCGCGCGGTACTCGACGCCCGGCACGCCGATCGAAATCGTCGTGCAGCGCAACGGGCGCTTCGCGATCGCTGAAGTGCGCGATCACGGGCCGGGCATGAGCGAAGACGAGACAAAGCACGCCTTCGAACGGTTCTTCCGCGGCAGCCGCAGCCGCCGTCAACACGCCGACGGCAGCGGCCTTGGGCTCGCGATTGTGCGGCACATCGCCGAAGCGCACGGAGGCGGCGTCGCGCTGATGTCCACATCAGCCGGCACGACCGTGAAGGTCGAGCTTCCGCTCGTCATAAGCAAGACATAGCTCTTCTTCAAGCCGCCTTTATCCAATCTTCACGATCATCTGCGTACTCTCCTTACGAGAGGTGACAGATGCGAGTACCGCCCGCAAAGATCCACATTCCCGAGGAAGACCGCCGCGAGATCCTGGCCCACATCGACGAGTGCCTGGCAAGCGGGCAACTGACGTTGGGCAAGCACGGCGCTGCCTTCGAAGATGCATTCGCTCAGACCGCCGGCACGAAGCACGCCATCGCCGTCAGCAGCGGCACGAGCGCGCTGGAGATTATCTTCCGCGCCATCGGCGTCGAAGGCGGCGAAGTCGTCGTGCCGACGAACACGTTCTTCGCGACGCCGGCTGCGGTGCAACACGCGGGCGGCATCGTCCGCTTCGCGGAGTGCGATCCCGCGACGTACGCGATCGATGTCGACCACGCGCGCGCGCTGATCAATGACCGGACGCGCGCGGTCGTCGTTGTACACATCGGCGGCCTCATCACGCCGCGCATCGGCGAACTGCAGAAAATGTGCGCCGACGCCGGCATCCCCTTGATAGAAGACGCCGCGCACGCGCACGGGAGCACCTTGAACGGCAAGCCGGCAGGCAGCTTCGGGCTCGCCGCCGCGTTCTCGTTCTACCCGACGAAGGTGATCACGTCCGGCGAAGGCGGCATGATCTCGACCAGCGACGATCGCATCAACGAAGAGGCGCGCATCTATCGAGACCAGGGCAAAGCCGGCTTCACGTCGAACTTTCACACCCGGCTGGGCAATAACTGGCGGTTGTCCGAGCCCCACGCCATCATCGGCCGCTACCAGCTCAAGCGGCTTCCGGAGTTCATCGCCGCGCGTCAGCGCATCGCGAAGATCTACGACCGCGGTCTCGCGTCGATCGGCGTGACGCCGCTGTCGATGCCCGCGGGCGCTTCGAGCAACTACTACAAGTACATCGCCATGCCGCCTGTCGGCGTCGATCGCATCGCGCTGAAGAAGCGGCTGCGAGAGACGTTCGATGTCGGGCTGAGCGGCGAGGTCTACGAGGCGCCGTGCCACCTGCAGCCAGTGTTTGGCCCGCTCGAGGCCGGCACGCTGCCCGTGGCGGAAGAGCTCTGTGCCCGGCACATCTGCCTGCCCGTGAGCGCTGTGATGACCGATGACGACGCGGCGTACGTCGTGGATTCGCTGGGGAAGGCGCTCGCTGAGGAGCGCGTGGCGGTGGAGGCGTAGATGAAAGTTGCTGTTACGGGCGGATGCGGGTTCATTGGATCGCACGTCGTCGACAAGCTGCGCGATCAGAACATCGAAGTGCGCGTGCTGGACAACCAGGGCGCGCCGCATCGAGACGACGTCGAGCACGTGCGCGTCGACATCATGGATCAGCAGGCGCTGAACGCCGCGACGCGCGGCATCGACGTCGTGTACCACCTGGCGGCGGTCGCCGACGTCAACAACGTCGCAGCCGATCCGACAGGCTCGGTGGCGCTGAACATTCTGGGCACGGCGAACGTGCTGGAAGCGGCGCGGACGAACGAGCTGCGGCGCGTAATTCTCGCCAGCACGGTCTGGGTGTATGGCGCCGCGCGTGAGGAAATCGTGGACGAAAGCGTCTGCTTCGACCCGGCGCTGACCGGCCACGTCTATACGACGACGAAGATCGCGGCGGAGATGCTCTGCCACGATTACCAGACCATGTACAAGGTGCCGTTCACAGTGCTGCGCTACGGCATCCCGTACGGCCCGCGCATGCGGCCAGCGCTCGTGATCCCGATCTTCATGCGCAAGGCAATCGGTGGCGAGCCGATGACGATCGCCGGCGACGGTAGCCAGAACCGTAAGTTCGTCTACGTCGAGGATCTCGCCGACGCCCACGTGTTGGCGCTGGCGCCCGAAGCGGAGAATCAGACGTACAATATCGACGGCTCGGAGGAAGTGACGATCCTCCGCATCGCCGAGACGGTGCATCGCCTGCTGGGCGGCAAAGGCATCGAGTTCGTGCCTGCGAGGACCGGCGATTACGGCGGCAAGCAGGTGTCATCGACGAAGGCGGCGCGTGAGATCGGCTGGACGCCGAAGGTCGACTTTGACCTCGGCATGGAGCGCACGGTCGCATGGTTCCTGGAGTCGCAGGGCCAGCCCGCGCTGAACCGCGCATGATCGAGTCGCCCGCGATCCCCACCATCGCTAGGATTCCGCCCCGGGTGGCGCGCCCGCGGCTGATTGCCGTGATGCCGGCCTTCAACGAAGCCGCGACGATTGAAGGCGTGCTCGAGCACCTGTATCCGCTCGTCGACCGGCTGCTCATCGTCGATGACGGCTCGGTCGACAACACGCGCGAGGTCGTCTTCCGTTGGCTGGAGGATAAGCCGCACGCGCAGCTGATCTCGTTCAACAAGAACCGCGGCATGTCCGCCGCGTACTACGAAGCGTTCCAGCACGTCGGCCGCATGGTGAGCCTCGGCCAGATCGATGCGAACGATGTCGTCGCGACGGTCGATGCCGATGGCCAGCACGATCCAGCGAGCCTCGCCGATTTGCTGCGGCCGATCGCGGAGGGCGCGGACGCCGTCATCGGGCAGCGCGACTTCCGGCTCTACCCGCTGTACAAGCGCGCGGGGAACTGGGTGATGTCGGCGTGGGCGTCGATATGGGGCGGACGACGATTCGCGGATGTCGAGTCTGGCTACCGTGCATTCCGTGTCGGCGCGCTCATCGACTGCCTACAGTACTACAAGGGCTACAAGTACAGCGAGACCGTCGAGATCGCGGTCATCCTGCCGATTCTCGGCTACAAGATCCACGATACGACCATGATCGATATCCCGGTGTTCCGCTCGAACACGCGGCTGAAGGATGTCGTGATCGATCTGATCGCGATGCCCTGTGCCGCCTGGCGCGCGGGCTCGATGCGGCGTCTGCCGATCCGGCTGCCGCGCTGGATCGCGTACTACGCGCTGCCTCTGGTGCTGGCCGGCGGTGTTACAGCTCTGCTGGTCGCCAGCGTCGCTGCGGTGCGGGGCTAACTGATGAACGCTTTGCAGACCTCCGGCGGCCGACGTTCGATGCGCGAGACGGCCGTCGAGTCGCTGGGCATCGTCCGGCGTGGGCTGCCGCTGCTGCTGATCGCATTCGCCGTAGACTCGGCATTCATCTTCGTATTCCTGATCGCGCTCCAGTCGTACTTACCGGAGTCGCTGCACACGAGCGATGCGATCGCCGGCGTGGCGCTGGCGGCGTTCGGCGGCGCGAAGCTCGTGACGCAACTGGCGAGCGGGTTCATTAGCGATCGTCTCGGCGCGCGCCGCGCGCTCATCCTCGGCACGGCGCTGCTGCTGATCGCCGACGTATCGATCCTGCCGCTCGCGCACGTTGCGCCATGGCTCATCGTCGGGTCGGCGGCCATCGAAGGGCTCGGTTCGTCGGTGACGTGGCCGGCCCTGTACTCCGCCGGCGACCAACGCTTCGCGCAGGGCGAAAAGGGCCGCTTCACGGCGCTGCTGACACTTGCGACAGGCGGTGCGCTCGCCGTTGGCATCGGCGGCGGCACGTTTCTGAACAGCGTGGCTTCGTTCAACGTCGCGATGATAGCGCCGGTTGCGGCGGTCAGTGTCGCATTCATGCTGGCGCTGCTGTTGCCGACGCGTGGCGCACTGTGGGCCGATCCCGGCGGCTTCTCGCTGCCCGCATTCAGCGAAATGCGTTCGATCCTGAGCCACTCGCAACGCGCAGCATTCACGGCGCTCGTGCTGGTCGAGGCAGCGGCGCTTGGCGGACTGACGGCTATCTTCCGCGCCTACGGGCGCGACGTGCTGGGTGTGAGCCTGGCGCATCAGGGTTTGCTGCTGATACCGACGGCGATCGTCGGTGCGCTTGTCGTCATCCCTGGCGGCGCAATCGCGGATCGCATCGGCGCGAAGCGCGTGATGGTGCCGGGGTTCGCGCTGACGGGCTTGTGTTTGATACTGCTCGCTCGCTGGAGCGATACGACGTTCGTCATGGCGACAGCGGCCGTTGCCGGCCTCGGCTTCGGCCTCGCTGTGCCGGCGATTGCTTCGACGATGATGTCGCTCGCGGGGGCGACGGGCAGCCGCGGCGGCGTCATCGGCTGGTTCATGACGATGGACGGCATCGGCCACGTGGTCGGCCCGGTCTCGGCCGGGTTGCTGCTCGCGCAGTTCGGGCCGGAAGCCGTGCTCGTCGCGGCGGGCGCGCTGTTCCTGGCGGCGGCGTTCATCGTCGTGTCGTCAAGCATCGGTGAAGAAGACGAGGCGCGCATCGTGATGGCTGAAGCGATGGCCATCGTAGCGGAGCCGGCTGTAGGAGGACGATCATGAAACGACGAGTTCTGGTTACGGGTGGTGCAGGCTTCATCGGCTCGCACGTAGTCGATGCGCTGCTCGCGAACGGCAACGACGTGCATGCACTCGACGATCTGAGCAAAGGCCTCGTAACGAATCTGCCGGACAGCGCCGTGTTGCATATCGGCGACATCGCTGACGCATCGGTGGGTCGGCTGTTCCGCGAATTTCACTTCGACGCGGTCGTGCACTGCGCCGCGCAGACGAACGTGATGCGGTCGATCGCCGACCCCGTGCTGGATGGTCGCATCAACGTGGATGGCCTGCTAGCGGTGTTGAACGCTGCTGTCGACACGGGCGTCAAGCGCTTTGTGTTCATCTCGTCGGGCGGCGCTGTGTACGGCGAGACGCTTGCGCCCGCGAACGAGCAGACGCCGCCGCAGCCAGACAATCCGTACGGCCAGCACAAGCTGCGCGGCGAGATGCTCGTCGCCGCCGCGACCTTGTCGAGCGTCGCGCTCCGGCTGTCGAACGTATACGGACCGCGCCAGCGCTCCGACGCCGAAGGAGGGGTCGTCAGCATCTTCAACGACCGCCTGTCGGTGGGTGGCCAGCTGTGCATCTATGGCGACGGCGAACAGCAGCGCGACTTCATTCATGTATCCGATGTCGTTGCGGCGATCGTGCTCGTGCTTGACGAGACGTCGATGGATGGTGTCTGGAACGTTGGCACGGGGCGCGCGACGTCGGTGAACGAAGTGGCGCAGACAATGCTCGCCGCATTCGGCGGGTCTGGCACGATCGAGCATCTGCCGCCGCGCGGCGAGATTCGCAGGTCCTGCCTTGATGTGTCGAAGCTGATAGCCACGGGCCGGTGGCGGCCGCGTATGGACATGGCGGCTGGTGCCGCGGATCTGTCCGCGCGGGCGCGGATCATGCGGCCGATCTAGGCGTCGAGTCTGCAAGTTGAGAAGAAGTTGCAGTCAACGTTGGCGGCTGCACAGGGCGCGCGGCGGGTGCTCTGTGCAGCCGGAGGTTAGCAGCGCGTCGCTCCGGGCCTTGGCCGCGCCGCCGCTGATCACTGTGCGCTTCAAGTCCGACAGCTAGCGCTCACGCCCCATCACGGATACCCATGTTATGATTGCGCTCGTCGCTGGCGTGTATCCACGCGCCATTCTTGATGTCCGGAGGTTCTATGACCGCGTTGCCGAAACAAGGCTCGACGCTCGAATCCGTGATGGATCGTCTGCGGTCGCTGCAAGTGGACGATGGCGATTATCACAACGCGCGCACGTGGGGCCTCATCTACAACGCGGGTCCTGAAGTCGACGCCGTGGTGCAAGCGGCAGGCGGGCACGTGCTGCTCGAAAACGCGCTGAACCCGCTCGTCTTTCCGAGCCTCAAAGTGATGCAGCGCGATGTGATCGCGATCTCGGCGGGCATCCTCAACGGTGGCGATGACGTTGGCGGCGCGATGACTTCTGGGGGCACAGAGTCGATCTTCATGGCCGTCAAGACGGCGCGCGACCGCGCACGAGCGGAGCGCGGCATCGAGCATGGCCGGCTGATCATTCCGCGCACAGCGCACCCCGCATTCATCAAAGCCGCACACTTGCTCGATGTGGAGTGGGTGCACATGCCGCTTGGAGAAGACCTGCGCACACGTGCTGCGGATCTCGAGCCGCTGATCACCGAGAACACGATCCTCGCCGTAGGATCCGCGCCAGCGTACCCGTTCGGCATGGTCGACCCGATACCAGAGATGGCCGCGATCGCGTTGGCGCGCGGCATCCCGTTCCACGTCGATGCCTGCCTCGGTGGATTCATGCTGCCGTGGGTCGAGCGTCTCGGCAAGACGCTGCCAGCGTGGGATTTCCGCGTGCCCGGCGTCACGTCGATGTCCGCTGATCTGCACAAGTACGGCTACGCGATCAAGGGCGCGTCGGTCGTGCTGCACCGTCCGAAGGCGAACCTGCGCTACCAGATCTTCATGTTCGCCGACTGGCCGGGCGGGATCTATGGCACGCAGGCGTTCCTCGGCACGAAGCCCGCGGCGCCGATCGCAGCCGCCTGGGCGGTGCTGAACTTTCTCGGAGAAGAGGGCTACCTTCGCCTCGCGCAGCAAACGCTCGATGCAACATCGAAGTTGATCGCGGGCGTCGAGTCGATCGACGGCGTACATGTCTGGGGCCAGCCTGACATGACCGTCGTTGCGCTCGGCTCGCGCGAGCACGACGTCTTCGCAATCGGCGATCGGCTGGCCGAGCGCAACTGGCACTTCGATCGTCAGGACGATCCGCCCGCGCTGCACCTGATGGCCAGCCCGCGCCACGCGCTCGTCGTCGACGAGTTTCTGTCGGACCTCCGCGACGCCGTCCGCGATGCCGCGCCGTCAAGCACGACGGCCGCGCGTTACGGCGACGACGTGAGCGCCGAAGCGACGGCGCGGTAGGCGCATGGCCGAACGATGACGTCAACGAAGAGCGACGCCGGCGAACGGTTCGTTCACGCTCTGGCCGGGAAGGACGCGGCGGGTTTGCGCGCGACCCTGGCTCCGGATGTGCGCTTCCGCGGCCTGACGCCGGGTCGGGTGTGGGAAGCGACAGGCGTGGATGCAACGCTCGATGTGCTCTTTGGCTCCTGGTTCGAGGCGACAGACCACATCGACGAGGTGGTGTCGCATGAGATCCATGACGTAGTCGATAAGATCGCCGTTCGCTACTGCTTCAAAGTGCGCAACGGCGATGGCGTCTTTCTCGTCGAGCAGCAGGGCTACGTCTCGCTCGACGAACAAGGGCGCATGGCCGACATCGCGATTGTCTGCTCGGGATTTCGGCCGGTGGGCGATGAGGCTGCCGGTTAAGGCTACGTTCGGCGACTGGCATTCGCGGCCGGGCGGACGGCTTGGGCTCTCGGCCATTGACCGAATGCGCGAAATGAGACTACGCTGATTGGCTGTCGCCGCGACCTGAGTCGGCGCACGAATCACCGAAGGAGCGCACTCACATGACTATTCGACTTGGCGACGCCGCGCCCGATTTCACGCAAGAATCCACGATGGGCCCGATTCATTTCAGCGAGTGGAAGGGCGATGGCTGGGCCGTGTTGTTCTCGCACCCCGCCGACTTCACTCCCGTCTGCACGACCGAACTGGGCATGGTGGCGCACCTGAAGCCGCAGTTCGACAAGCGCAACGTGAAGGCGATTGGCCTCAGCGTCGATGGGCTCGAGTCGCACGCCAAGTGGGCGGATGATATCGCCGAGACGCAGGGCGCCGCGCTGAACTTCCCCTTACTGGCCGACTCGGACCGCAAAGTGGCGCTTCTGTACGACATGATTCACCCGCAGGCGGACGCAACGTTCACCGTGCGCTCGGTGTTCATCATCGACCCGAAGGGCATCATCCGCCTGATCCTGACGTACCCGGCCGCAACCGGCCGTAACTTCGACGAGATCCTGCGCGTTATCGACTCGCTGCAGCTCACGGATTCGCAAAAGGTCGCGACTCCCGTGAACTGGAAGGAGGGCGATGAGGTCGTCATCCTGCCATCGATAAAGAACGAAGAGGCCGACAAGCTGTTCCCGCAGGGCTACCGCGAGATCAAGCCGTACCTGCGCATGACCACCGTGAAGAAGTAGACATAAGGACGCTGAAGATGGCGGCGTCCGCCAAGTAGCCATCAGCTGATCGATTCGATCGAAGGCGATCAGTTGCCATGAGCGGGCGAGCGGCGATGCGCCGCGCGTATCTACGCATGACCACGGCGAAGAAGTATCCATCTGCGTAGCGAAGGCGAGGTCTATGCATGGCACCGAAAGTGGTCGTTCTTGGCGCAGGTTTCGGAGGTCTCGAGCTCAGCACGATACTGTCCGACAGGTTTGGCGATGAACTCGATCTCACACTGATAGACAGATCACCGCATTTCGTATTTGGCTTCTCAAAACTCGACGTCATGTTCGGCCGCGAGACCCCGGACGCTGTACGGCTTGAGTACCGTCACATCGTGAAGCCCGGCGTGCGCTTTCGACAGGAAGCCATAACCGCGATCGACCCGGCAGCACGAAAAGTGACCACGGACGCCGGGACGTACGAGGCGGACGTGCTCGTTATTGCGCTGGGCGCGGACTACGACCTGGAGGCGACTCCGGGTCTCGTGGAAGGTGGGAACGAGTTCTACTCGGTTGGTGGCGCTGAGCGCCTTCGCGATGTTCTTCCCACGTTCACACAAGGCCATGCGATCGTTGGCGTCACTTCGACGCCATTTAAGTGCCCGCCGGCGCCAAGCGAAGCGGCGTTGTTGCTGCACGATTACCTTACGACGAGGGGAGTGCGCGACGCCTGCGAGATCAGCCTCGTCATGCCGTTTGGCCTGCCGGTTCCCCCGTCGCCGGACGCTTCTCGTGCGTTGCTCTCCGCCTTTGCCGAGCGCGGTATCACGTTCGTCTCCAATCGGCTCGTGCGTTCCCTCGACCCGGCTCGCCGAGTCGCGATACTCGACGACCAAAGCGAACTGCCGTTCGATCTGTTCTTGGGAGTTCCGAAACATCGGGTGCCGGCGGTCGTGGCGGCTAGCGGTATGACAGTAGACGGCTGGATACCCGTCAACCCGAAGAACCTCCAGACACGATTCCCCGGCGTCTACGCCATCGGCGACGTGAACAGTGTCGGCACGCCGAAGGCAGGCGTCTTCGCGGAAGGGGCCGCGCGCGTCGCGGCCGACTCGGTGATTGCAGAGCTACAGGGGGGCGAGCAGCCACCCGCGTACACGGGCGAAGGTTCTTGCTACGTGGAATTCGGAGCGAACCGCGTCGGACGGGTGGACGTCAATTTCCTGTCAGGTCCTTCCCCAACCGGTAGCTTCCTGGATGCTTCCACGGCACTTGTTAGCGAGAAGGAACACTTCGGATCGAGTCGCCGCCGGCGCTGGTTCGGTTTGTAGTTGGTGGAAGGCGACGTCGCGGCGGATCAAACGGGCGTCACCCGCCTCAGCTACTCAGAGCGCGACCATGCGGCGGCGGCGTTATCACGAGCGTTCTTCGACGACCCCCTTCAGACCTACATGCTGCTAGACCCCGATGAGCGCGTGCGGCTGAGTCCGCCATTCTTCAACTGCATCCTCCGGCATGGACAACTCTTTGGTGAGGTCCACACCACGCTTAGGACTGCGCAGGCAGCTGCTGTCTGGCTGCCTCTTCCGCGATCAAGAGATGACGCTGGAACACATGAAGCCAGCCCTCTCTTGGAGTTGCCAGAGATTGTCGGCGAGGATGCGATGCAACGCTCCGAGCGCGTGATGGACTTCCTCGATCAGTTCCACAAGCGGACGCACCAGGTCCGCACTGGTACCTCGGCGTGATCGTCGTCGATCCGTCAATGCAGGGAACGGGTGTTGGACGGTCGCTCATCGGACAAATGCTTGCGCGCGCCGACGCGGCCGGTTTGGCGTGCTACGTCGAAACGGCGCAACCGAAGAATGTGCAGTTCTACATCAACCCGCGGGTTCGAGGTGAAGGTCGATACGGTCGAACCAGAAAGCGGCCTACACCTTAGGACGTTTCTGAGACGACCGGAGTGGGGAAGTCTGGCGAATCCGAAGGGATTCGAGGCCGTCGAAAGCACAGATTACCCGAGATTAACCCAAGACTGAAGCGGTGGGGCATTACCGTCGTTCCGGTCGGCTGACCGAACCGTTAGGACGGGTCGGCGGACACGCGTGATAGCGCCACGCATCTAAGAACTGGCTGACAAGGCGTTGAGCACCGCGACCTCTGGGAACGTCGCGGGCGCGCCGTAGCCGTGCTCAACCAGCCACCGGATCACCATCAAACTTCGCAACGACCAGTACGCGCGAATCACGTCGATCTCGATGTCGCCGCCATAGCCCGCGACGACATCGCCGAGGTGCTCCTCGTGTGCGAGCGTCAGCGTGGCGAGGTCATACATCGCATCGCCTTGGCCGCCCTCGGACCAGTCCACGACGCCGCTCACCTCGTCACCGTCGACGAACACATGAACGATCTGCAGGTCGCCGTGGATGAACACCGGTGTCCATGGCCGCAGCGCCGCCTCCGCGACCTGACGATTGCGCCTGACAACGTCGGCGGACACGACATCGTTGGCGACGAGCCACTCACACTCCGAGTCGAACCTTGGCGGAAACTCGACCGTGCCCCGACTCCTGAGAGCGGGCTGCTGCTGACACTGGCTGCTGGGCCACGGCGGCAGCGGAGCGTCGTGCAGCGTGCGGACGGCGGCACCCGCCGCAACCCACGCCGCCGACGACGCACGCGAAGGCTCTTTGAGCACGCCGAGCGCCGCTCCGGGGACTGCCGCGAGCGCGAGCACCGGCGGCTTGCGCCAAAGGACCTCGGGGGTGGGGATCGGTGCCCTCGCCATGACCTCGACCTCTCGGTCGATGCGCGCTTGATCCGTGTCGATCTTCAGGAACACATCGCCGACGCGTAGCGTCACGCGCTCCGAATGCGCGACAACGACTTCGATCTCTCGCATGTCGTCATCCTCGCCTTCGGCCCGACCGTTCGAGGAGCCACCGATCTCGGAGCTTGACCACAGGGGTCCAGATTTTGGCCGGAAGCAGCGAAAGCGGGAGTGAAGTCTGGCGACCCCGAAGGGATTCGAACCCTCGATCTCCACCGTGACAGGGTGGCATGTTAGACCGCTACACCACGGGGCCGCGCTATGCAGATGAACGCCCGAAGCTGCCGGTTCGGCGAATCTTCGGGCGATTCATTCTAGTGACGCCTGAGAAGGGTGTCAATCGGAGCCACAAAGCTGCACGACTACGCCTGCGGGGCTAACCACTGCTCGTAGTTGTACTGCGCCGCGCTCCCTATGAGCTCGCTGTGGCGGTTGCGGACGTACTTCCAGGCGGTCGAGTAGCCGGTGCTGGTGAAGAGCTGGATCATCGGGCGGGCGTAGAGCATCGCCCGCTGCGCTTCCAGCAGCGTCTTCTGGCGCACGGCGCGGTCGTTCTCGCCCCACGAGCGCTCGATGAGCACATCCAGCGTGCCGTCGGCGTAGCCGAAGGGGCTGGCCGTTCCCTCCGGCCCCTTCGAGTGATAGAAGCGCGTCGGGATGTCCGGCGTCTCGTACGGCAAGTGGCTGATCACGGTCGCGTCGAACTGACCGCGCCGCAGGTTCGTGAACCACGCCAGCAGGTCGAGTTCTTCGAGCACGATGTCGATCCCCAGCGTCAGCAACTGCTGACGCACGACCGTCGCCACGTCGATGAGCTGCGGGATGTTCGCGACCTGTAGCTTGAACGACGCGTGCTCCGCGCCGGCGGCGAGCAGCAGCGCGCGTGCGCCGGCTCGGCGCTCGTCGATGGCGACGGCGCCGTCGTGGGCGGCGAGTACATCGGCTTTTGGCAGCGACCAAAAGCCATCGGCGAGGTGTGGGTTGACGGCGCCGAGCACTTCGCCTGTCCCGAAGCCGATATCGCGAATGAGCGCGTCGCGATCGATCGCGAGATCGAGCGCACCGCGCACGCGCGGGTCGTTGAACGGCGGGCGGTCGGTGCGCAGACCCAGCGCGACAGATGCCAGGCTCGGCTCAGGCGACGATTCGATCTGGTCGGAGGACGCCGCGAGGCTCTGTGCCTCACCGTTATCGTGGTTCGGAATGACGTCTACGTTCCGCGCTTTGAATGCGGCCAAGCGCGCGTCGTCGTTCGGGAAGATCGTCCACTCCATCGCGTCGAGATACGGGATCGGGTTGCGATGGTACGTGTCATTGCGCACGATGCGCGCGTGCTCGGTGCGCGCGATCGAGTCGAGCCGGAACGGCCCGCTGCCGATGCCGGTCGCACTGAGATCGATGTTGCCCTGCACAAGCTCTTTCGGGAGGATTGCACCGGCGCCGATCGCACCCAGCTCCGCCAACGAGTACGCGTACGGACGATGCGTCGTGACGCGGATCGTACCCGTATCCACCGCCTCGACCTTGTCGAGAATCGTCGAATGCCACGTCTTGCCCGTGACGAGGGGGTTATCGCGATAGCGGATGATGGATGCGGCTACATCCTCCGACGTCACCCGGCGGCCAGCCACGGGCGCGATGTTTTGGAAGTGCACGTCGGACCGCAGCTTGAAGATGTACGTCGTCGGGTCGGGCTGTTCGACGCTTAGTGAGTGATCCTTGACGACGGTATCGTCGCGCCCGTCGATGTGCAGCAGGTAGCCGTAGATGCGCGGGAAGATCGCGAGCCCAGTGCCCGTTTCGGTCTGTGGATCCAGTCCAGTCGACACGGGTAGCGTCGTGCCAATGCGCAGGACGCCGCCCGAGCGCGGCTGGCCCGCCGCAGGCTGCTTCTTCGTGCCGCCGCCACATCCCACGATCGATATCGCGCCGACGCCGGCCGCGCTCACTGCGCCGGTCGCCAGCAGCCGCCTGCGGGACACGCGCGCTTGCGTAGCTTTGCGCCAGTATTGGTCGTCTGTCATCTGTTGCCTGTCGGGAGAAGATCGGCACGGGCCGCTTGAGGTGCGGCTACATTCACGCGAATCGTGGGCTCCGTGTCAAGGACAGCATTCCGCCTGCGGTGGCGTGCTGGCTTGACACCGCTTCAAGGCGTGCATATCGTGCGAGCAACGAAACTCGCAGCGGAAGGGGCTAAACATTGCCGTTTCAGAAGCCCGACGCGGTCGATCAGCACATTCTCAGCATCCTGGAGGAAAACGGCCGCGCCACCAATCGCGAGATCGCGGAGTCCGTTGGCGTCTCTGAAGGCACCGTCCGGAACCGTATCGAGCGCCTGATCCGCGACGATATTCTGCGCATCGTCGGCGTCACGAATCCAGCTCGGCTGGGGCTGAACACGGCTGCTGTGATCAGCATCTCGGCCGAGTTGGCGCGCATCACGGACATCGCTGAGCGCATCGCGGCGGCGGATGGCGTCGTGTACGTCGGATACACGACGGGCAACGCGGACATCATCGCGCTCGCATTCTTCCCCAGCAACGACGAACTGACGGACTTCATGACGCAAACGCTCGCCGCTATTCCCGGCATCTTGAAGGCCGAAACGAACATCATTCTGAAGCCGGTACGAAGCCTCTTTCCCGGTTCTACACTCAACCTCGTCGGTCGTCAGGCGAGGCCCCTCAGCGCCGTGGCGAAAGCCTAGCCGGCCGAGATGAGCGACAATATTCGGAAAGAACCAGCGAAGCGCGTCACGACGTATGCTCACAGCGGCGACGAGAACGGGTGGCTGATCGAGCTGTACAAGGACGCCGCGAAGACGACGGCGTACCTCACGGCGGCCGCGTCCGGCGCGTTCAAGGGCTATCACCTGCATCGTGTGCGCGCCGCACGCTACGTTTGTCTGCGCGGAACGATGCGGATCATTCTCTATACGATGGGCGCCGTCGAAGGTGGTCGTACAACGTGGGCGCGGCAAGAGCACATCCTCGACGCCGCGAATCCCGAACGGCTCTTCATCCCGAACGATGTCGCAACGGGATTGGAGAACATCGGCCCTGAGGAGGGTTGGCTGATCAACTATCCCGACCCGGCCTACGATCCCGATCTGAAAGACGAGCAGGTGGAGTACACGCAGGCGGAGCTTGAAGCCGGAATCGTGAAGTAGCAATGGGACGCATGCAAGATCTTGAGGCAGAGCTACTCCGCCTCGGCGGAGCATTCAGCGGCACGTGGACGGCGGCACTCACGGACCTCACGACGGGCGAGCACTTCGGTATCGATGAAGACGTCGTGATGCCGACGGCGTCGCTGATCAAGGTGCCGATCCTCGTCGCGCTCTACACGGCGATCGCCGATGGCCGACTGGCGCTGGCGGATCGCACGAAGTACGAGCAGGTGCACATCTGCGGCGGTTCGGGCGTGCTGCAACATCTGGCGTTCGGCACAGAGATGACGGTGCGCGACGCCGCGATGCTGATGATCATCATCTCCGACAACGCCGCTACCAACATGTGCATCGACCTCGCCGGGCTCGATCAAGTGAACGAGACGATGGCGTCGCTGGGCTTCACGAACACGCATCTCTATCGCCGGCTTGGCGATCGCTCTGCGGGACTGGATCCACGCAAGATGAACGTGAGTAGCGCCGCTGATATCTGCGGACTGATGACGCTGATCGCGAAGCACGAAGCGGTATCGGCGGATGCGTCCGAAGACATGCTGCGTATCCTTCGCCGCTGCAACGGAAGAGCGGAGCTATCGCACCTGCTGCCCTGGAACGAGATGAATATGCTGGACAACCCGCGCGAGAACTGGGTTGCGGAGAAGGGCGGCGCATTCATCAACGGCGTCCGCACTGGAGGCTCGATCTTTCACACAGCACGCGGCTACTTCGCCATGTCGGTATTCGGCGAAGGGATGCTTGCCGGAAGCGCCGGGCATGAAGCAGAGGGCAACCGATTGCTGTGGGAGATGGGCAAGGCTGCCTGGGAGGCGCTGGGCTAGATCACGATCCACTAAGAGCACGAAGGGCACGAAGGTTGTTTCGGAGCGCGGGCATTCAGCCCGCGTCGTACCGCGCCAAATCTTCGTTGTCCGCTAGCCCGAATTCCCGAGCGCACTGTCGATCGCGTCGATCGCGGCCAGTACTTGTTGCGACTCTTCGCCGCCGGTCGCGGCGACCGCATCCAGAAAGATCAGATCGTCCTTGTGCGCGTCGCCGTTCGCGCGCAGCGAGTCGGAGCCGATCTCGAACGAGCCGATGAGCGTATCGACGAGCGACTTCAGCGATTGCCGGCGCAGCTTGTAATCGACGATCGCCTGATGCATGCGCGACAAGAGCTGCGCGTCGCGGCCCGACGCATCGCCATCGTCCGTAGCGATCGGCGGCGCAGCGCCAACGATGCGTGCGGGCGCGCCGACGACCGTGACGTTCGCCGGCACATCGTGCACGACGACGGCGTTCGCGCCGATGCGGACGTGATCGCCGATGCTCACCGGTCCGAGGATCTTCGCGCCGGTGCCGATGTGCACGTTGTCGCCGATCGTCGGGCCATCGACGCTGAAGCCGAGCTTCTTGCTGTTCGAGAGTCCGATCGTCACCCACGGATTGATCTGGCAGTTCCTGCCGATGCGCGTACGGCCATCGATGACGACGTGTCCGTGTGACATCATCAAGCCGGGGCCGATCTCGACGCGATCGCCGATCGATACGTGGAACAGCGCGCGAGAGAGCATGTCGCAGACGCCGGGCAGCGCGGGCACGCCAGCGGCGCGCAGCCGTCCCTTCGCGCGAAACAGCCACACCGCGAGCCACGTTTCCGCGAAGGCGATCGTGAACCAGCGCCGTAGGCGCGCGGCGCGATTCGCCCAGATCGGCGATGCGGGGATCTCCGCGAAGGTGAAGAGCGTGTGTGCGGCGTAGTCCTGGTTCAGCGAGCCGGCCATGCAGGCGCACCCGGCTTTCGCCAGACAGAGATGACCATGTCGGAGTGTTGCGGGCGGTGGCGCGCGAGGCGATCGAGGCCGTTCCAGACGGTACGCGCGACGCCCTCCGGTAGGCGGTCGAGGAACGTGCCGTAACCGAACAGGAGCCAAAGCATCGAGATACCCGTGCAGCGATCGAGGACGAGCGCGTCGCCGCCGAGTGATCGGATGTACGGCATGTCGCCGCGGACGTTGTGATCCTCCGGCGTCTGCCAGTAGCGCCGCCACGATGGGCGCGGGCGGCCGATCCGCCAGCGGAACCGATCGATGCGGCGTCCGAGGCGGCACGAGACGCTCTCGAAGTTCGCGAGCGCGATCACGACGCGGCCGTTCGGCTTGGTGATGCGGGCAGCTTCGCGCATGAACGCGTGGCCATCGACGAAGTGATCGAGCGAGCCCTGGCAGATGACGCGGTCGAACGAGTCGTCCGGGAACGGCAGCTCTTCAGCGATGCTGCGCACCATGAGCGCGCGGCTCTCCGGCTGCACGTAGCGACCGAGGCCGATCATCTCCATCGAGGCTTCAGCACCGAGTGTGAAGCAGCCGCGCTCCGCGATGCGCATCGCAACCTTGCCGGTGCCGCAAGCGACATCGAGCACGCGCCCGCCCGGTACTTCCGACGCAAGATCGACCATCGTGTCTTCGATCGCCTGGTAGATGTAGACGGAGTCGCGCGTCGTGCCGGCGATGAAGTCGGTGATCGCATAGTCAAGATCAAACGCGGGCTTCTGCGTATCGATGGTCATCGACCTGCTCCGTTGGCGCCGTTCGCTCCGATAGCGGACATGATGGCCGACGGCGGTCGTGCCTGCGACTGCTTCGCGGCGGAAAGCACGACGTCGAACTCCTCGAATCCGCCGAAGAGCCCGGCGAACCAGCGCTCGAAGCGATACTGACTGCCGCGGCTGCCGTTCGCGAGCTTCTCGATGAACTGGGTCAGTGGGCCACGCGCCAGCGCGAGGCCGCTGTCGTCGCCGCGCTGGCCTGCGACGCGCAGCCGCGCTCGTTCGAGGGCGAACGCCGTTGCTGTCGGCGCGTCCCAGGGTTTGCTACGCGGGTCGTAGTAGTTGAACGTGTTCAGCGTCAACAGCGGGCGTGCACGCGCGTCGCGCGATGCGGCGATGGCCGACGACGCGTGCGGCAGCGTGATGTGGATCAGCGCGTTCGGCTTGCACACGCGCCAGATCTCGTCGAGCGTCGCGTCGATGTCGTCCCGGTACATGATCGTGCGGCCCAGGAACAACTCGTCGACGCTGGCGTCGCGGAACGGCAGATGCGGGCCCGCTTGCGCGACGAAGGTCACGCCGGGGGCGGCGAACGCGTTGATGCGCATCGCGCGTGCAGCGTTCTTCGCCCTGCCGGAGAAATCGAGCCGGACCATCATCAGATCGCCACCTGCGCGACTTTCAGCTGCTGCTGTTCCTCCGGCCTAAGCGCCAGCAGCGCCTCGACGCGTGAGAGGTAGTTGTGCACGACCTCGGCTGGCTTGCCTTCGTCGGTGATCTTTCCGTGCTCGATGAGGATGCCGCGGTCGCAGAACTTCGGCAGGTTGAGCATGTCGTGCGTCACTAGCACCATCGTCACGCCGTTCGCGCGCAGGCGGTGGATGTGGTCCATGCACTTCGACTGGAACTGCGCATCGCCCACGGCGAGCACTTCGTCGATGAGAAGCACCTCCGGTTGCACGTGCACGGCGACTGAGAAGCCGAGGCGAAAGAACATGCCCGACGAATACGTGCGCATCGGCTGATCGATGAAGTCGCCCAGCTCCGAGAATTCGATGATCTGCGGCAGCACGTCGCGCGCTTCGCGCAGCGTCAGTCCGAGCAGCACTGCGTTGAGAATCGCGTTTTCGCGGCCGGTGATCTGCGGATGGAAGCCGGAGCCGAGTTCGAGCATCGCCGACACGCGGCCGTTGATTGTCACCTTGCCGGATGTCGGCGGCGTGATGCCGGACATCACGCGCAGCGTCGTGCTCTTGCCGCTGCCGTTGGGGCCGATGATGCCGAGGCTTTCGCCGCGGCGCACGCGCAGGTCGACCTGATCCAGCGCGACGAACGGCCGCCGCGCGTTCGAGAAGAAGCGCGGCAGATGCAACAACATCGACTTGATGTCGGTGGCCTCTTTTTGGAGCGCCAGCGAGTAGTGTTTCGAGACGTTGTCGAACTGGATCGCGATATCGCCGCCGATGTCAGAGGGCATCGGCAAACCCGCCTTGCATCTTGCTGAACGAGAACGATCCGAGCGCGGCGATGCCTGCGGCGAAGATCAGCGCGGGCGCCATATCGGCTCCGGGCAGCTGGTTGTGGAGGAACAGGTTCCGCCAACCTTCGATCAGCGACGCCATAGGATTGAGTAGCACCCAGTCATGATACTTCTCCGGCACGATAGAGAGCGGGTAAATGACCGGCGTGAGGTAGAACCAGATCAGGCCGACAAAGACATCGGTGAGGTGTTCCAGGTCGCGGAAATAGACATCCAGCGAGGCGATTAGCAGCACGATGCCCATGATCATCACGGCTTCCACCACCAGGAGATATGGGATGCCGACCAGCCAGGTCCAGTTGGGCGAGTAGCCGCCGATGACGAGCAAGATCACCAGCACGGGAATCGAGAGCGTGTACTGGACGCCGTTGTTCAGCACGGTCGCCAGCGGCAGTACGAAGCGCGGGAAGTAGACCTTCTTGATCAGGGCGCCGTTGCCGGCGAACGAGCCGACGGCGAGCAGAAGCGACGTCTGAAACCATGTCCACGGAAACAGCCCGGCGAGCAGCACGAGGTGGTAATCCTCGACGTTGATGCGGATGAACTTGCGGAGAACGACGAACATCACCGCCCCCTGAAGGAGCGGCCGGATGAGGGACCAAAGGAACCCGAAGATGGTGTCCTGATAGCGGAGCTTGAGTTCGCGGAACGTGAGGAGATAGAGCAGATCCCACGATCTCCGCATCTGGCGATTGATGCTCACACCCTCCGTGTCTGGAAGCTAATTTCGACCCCGCAGCGTATCACATCGATAGCGCTCTCGAACGAGGATCGAACTCGTCCGGACAACAAACGGGGTTCCCGCTGGTTGCGGGAACCCCGTTATGGATCGCACGCTGGGATAGTGGCGCTACTCCGGATCGAGGAACGGCGAGAACTGGTTCGTCATGCGGTCGCGGCGTTCGCCCAGACCCGCCACTTGCAGCCGGTGCATGTACTCGTTCACCTGCCGCTTGCGGACGGCGCTAAGCATGCGCAGCCCCACGTCCATGTGCTCCGTCCCGCCACCGAGCAGTATCGCCAGCGACTCGATCGATCCGCCCGTCGCGGTGACGCCCGTGCCGGCGAAGATCTCCTCGCCCGCGTCGAGGTAGCTGTGGATCTCTTCGCGCCGCCCCGGCTCGGTCTCCAGGATGTGCTTCATGTGCATGACGCCGAACGCGACATGGCGCGACTCATCCTGGAGCGCGAGGCGGAACATGCGCTTCTCGGCCTCGTTGTGGGAGAGCAACTCGCCGGAGCGGAAGAGCGTCTGGATGAATCCCTCGCCGATGATGTGCATGATCGCGGACATCTCGGTGAAGTCGCGCGCGGCGATGATGCTGCGCAGTCCCGATCCGGGACCGCCGCTCATCAGCCC
>JANXYW010000021.1 GCA_025355835.1 Chloroflexota bacterium | reverse complement strand
GCGCGGCGCAGCCCCGGCACGGTGCGCGCCGACGACAACGCGTCGCGCGCCGCTGCGTAACCGGCGCGTTGTACTTCGGCGCGATGACTGAAGTCGAACAGCCGTGCCCACGGACGCGGGATCGCCGTTTCGATTGCGATGTCGACGCCCCCAACACTCTCCGACGCGATGTGGTCGCGCATGATGTCCAGTGCCTGCGCGATCGTCTCCGGCAGCCACGGCAACCGCTTCCGCTCTGCGCGCGACAGCACTTGCGCGTCGGCCTCCACGCGGATCCGCGACGAGACAACGATGTCCGCACCGAGATCGCGGCACGCGCGCACGGGCACCGGCGAGACCAGCGCACCATCGACGAGCAGCCGCCCACCGTGGCGCACCGGCGAGTAGATGCCCGGAATTGCCATGCTCGCCATCAGCGCCGGGAGTAGTTCGCCCGACGTGAACACGACCTCCTCGGCCGTATCGAAATCCACCGCCGCGATGCCGAGGGCGCGACCGAGATCTTCGATGCGCCGCTGCGGGAAGCGCCGCCGCAACTGCATCTCCAGAAACGTGCCGGTGAAAATGCTGTGGCCGGGCAGAATGTGCGGCACAACCGCCCATCGCCCCAGCGACTCGATTGTCGCGCCAAGCACGTTCAGCGGCTGCCCCATGGCGACTCCCGCCGCCACGGCCGCACCAATGCTGGCGCCAACCAGCACATCGATCGGCATCGCTGCCTCGTTCAGCGCCTGTAGCACGCCCAGGTGTGCGAAGCCACGCGCCGCACCACCACCGAGCGCGAGTCCAATGCGTTGACGGCAGATCCGTCGCGCCACCGCATGCGGATCGAATCCGCGTCCGATCGCGTACACGTCGTTCGGGGTCGCTCCAACGCCGCGCCCGGACGCGCGCGGATGGTGCGCCCCGAGCGACAGCGACTCTGATACATATTGTGCAGCCGCGGGCGAAACCGCACGCCCCGTCAGCACCACCAGCGGCGCAAACTCCGCGAGCGCGCGCAGCAGCGTCGCCAGATCTTCATCCGTGGCGTCATCCATCGCAATGCGGACGGGCACGCGCGCTTCGATTCGTCGCCGTAGCCCAGAGAGCCGAGACGAGTCCATTACATAGTCCGCAACAGAGTGCGCTGCGCGACCGGCGCCGATGGCGACGAACGCCTCGGGCGACCATCGCTCGCACGCGCGCACGACAGCCGCGGCTTCGTCGCCGTGCGCGTCGCTGTGGACCAGCGCGACGGTGCGATGCGCGCGCCCGCCTTCGAGCAGGTCATTGCTGGAGCGCAGCCGCCCCGCAAGCTCCGTCGCGATCTCGCGGAACACCGATGGATCCGTCTTCGCCGCTTCGAGAAAGTCCTCGTGCGAGATCGTGAGCACGCGCACATCGCTCTCGGCGATGACGGTCGTCGATGAGACACTTCCTGTGAGCAGCGCCGTCTCGCCGATCCATGCGCCGCGTTGCAGGCGCGCAACCTGCTGCGCCTGCTCGCCCTTTCCGAGCAGCACGCGCACGCTGCCCGACGCGATGAGGAACAGCCGCCGCGTTGGCTCGCCTTGGCGCACGATCGTCTCGCCCGCGTCGAAGTGCGCAATCGACATCCGCCGCCGCAATCCTTCCGCGAGTCGCAGGGCCGTTCGATCCGGTGGCTGCGCCTCCTGATGCTCGCGCGTTTCCATGTGGATGTATCGACATCCCACAAGCCCCCGGTGACGCCACATACTTGTCGGAATAGCACATCTGTTCTATTCTACCCGCACCCACTCGAATCTGCCACAGCCGTCCCAATCAGGAACGCCGCAGCGATGCCTGCCCTCGCGCTACACGAAACGGCCGGATCACAGCCCGCATCGAAAGGCCTCATGGACACGTCAGCCGCTCTCGCGTTTGCCGTCGATGGCGCCACGGCCGCTGCGGGAGCCTTCAACACGGCGTGGCTGCTCCAGCATTGGCTGCGCGGCGCCCAGCACGGACGCCGGCTCGCGGCCGTCACGCTCGCGATGCTCAATGCGGGCGTCGCCGCGCAGGCTACGTACACGCAGGCGCTGTACACATCGCATCGTCTCGGCGGCCCGATCGATCCGTTCTTCGCTCCCGCGCCCTGGCTGGCGTCGCGCGCGATTCTGCTCGCCGGCACGCTGCTGCTTTCAGCGCTGATCCTCCGAAAGGCGCAACGATGACGCGCACACCGAGACATCGCGACAGCGCCCCAGCCAACAGCGCGCTCGCGATCGCCATTCGGCGCAACAACTGGGAGCTGGCTGCGCTGCTGCTGCTCGATGCGCTCGCGAACGCAGCACGCACGCTCCCACCCGGGTCCATCGACGACATCCTCGCACTGATTTCTGACGAGGAGGCCGCTGATGGCGCATCACGATGAAGAACCGGCCGCGCGCGGCGAACCGAAACGCCTTTTCTACGGCAATGTCGTCGACGAAGCGGAGTTGCGTGAGGCGCTGGCGATCCAGGGCATCGACGAAGAAGTCGCCATCCTGCGAATCAAGTTGCGCCAACACATCGATGACCATCCTGCGGATCGCGTGCTCCTACAGAAGAGCGTCGAATCGCTCGCGAAGGCGGTGGGCGTCCGCTACCGCATCGGCGGCAAACGCACGAACGATCTCGCAAGCGCGCTCGCCGCAACGGTCGATGCGCTCACCGAGCAGCTCGCACCGTAGGGCGTGACCGCGGCGCGGTCGCAAACCGTAGGGGTGGCCCCGCGTGGCCACCCGCGCACAACACCGTAGGGGCGGACTTGTGTGTCCGCCCGCGCACAACACCGTAGGGCCGGACCTGTGTGTCCGCCCGCGCAGCGCCAAAACAACGGAGATCACGACATGACCACAACCAACACCGAAGCATCGAACAACCTGAACGGCGCCATTCGCCGCTTCGTCCGCCGCTGGCGCCGCGCCGCTCGCGATGCCGAGCCGGCCATCGCCGAGATCGAAGCGATGACCGCGCCGGCGTTCCGCGTGCTTGTTGCCGAACGCCTCCGCGCCATGGAGCGCGATGTCGCCGAGGTGCGCGCTCGCATCAACGGGCTGCTCTTCGTTGTCGCTGGCGCAGTCGTGACGCAACTCGTCCTGCGATTGGCAGCGTGAGATGACAAACGACACCGTCGAGCGCATCACGGCGCGAACACAACAGAAGATCGGATTACCGGCGCTGCGCCCGTACCAGTGCGAGGCCGGTCGCGCCGTGCTCGCGTCCGTCTACGGTGGGCTCGGCCACACGATCACGATCGAGATCGCGCGCCAAGGCGGCAAGAACGAACTGTCGGCGCAGATCGAGCTGCTGCTGCTCAGCCGCTTCGCGAATCGGCCGCTCGACGCCGTGAAATGCGCGCCGACGTTCGCGCCGCAACTGCGACTCAGCATGCGCCGCCTTTGGCGCTGCATCGAGCAGGCGGGGCTCGCGCGCGCTTCGCGAAGGGAAGCGAACACGATCCAACTCGGCCGAGCGCGGACCATCTTTCTTTCGGCCGAACCCGGCGCGAACGTCGTCGGCCACACCGCCGGTCTGCTGCTGGAAGTCGACGAGGCGCAGGATGTCGACGCAGAGAAGTTCGACCGCGAGTTCCGCCCGATGGCGGCGACGACGAACGCCACCACCGTCTACTACGGTACGACGTGGGACGATACGACGCTGCTCGAACGTGCGAAGCAGGCCAATCTCGAGGCCGAACGGCGCGACGGTATCCGGCGTCACTTCGCCTACGACTGGCAGACGATCGCGCGATACGTGCCAAAGTACGCCGACTACGTCGACGGCGAGCGCCAGCGCCTCGGCGATACGCACCCGACGTACCTGACGCAGTACTGCCTGAAACCGGTGCTCGGCGGCGGCCGCTTGCTGTCGCACACGCAGCGCGCGTTACTCGCCGGCACACACGAGCGGCAGTCGCAGCCTGCGCCAGGCGACGCGTACATCGCGGGGCTCGATCTGGCCGGCGGCGCCGACGACGCGTCGGACGTAGGGGCGCACGGCTGTGCGCCCCCTACGGGCGCGAACTCTGCTTCGCGCCGCGACAGCACGGTCCTCACGATCGCGCGCCTCGTGTACCCGAACGCCGGTGCGATCGTCCGCGAGCCGCGCGTCGAAATCGTCCAGCACTACGCGTGGACCGGCACGCCGCACGAGTCGCTGTTGCCCGGCCTCATCGATCTTTTGCGTGATGTCTGGCGCGTCCGACGCGTCGCCGCCGATGCGACCGGCCTCGGCGAGACCGTTGCGCGCATGATCGCGGTCGCGCTCGGTTCGTCGCGCGTCGATCAAGTGAAGTTCACCGCCGCCAGCAAGTCGGAGATGGGGTTCGATCTTCTCGGCGCGATCAACGGAGGCCGCCTCAAGCTCTATCGCGGCGATGACTCGCCAGAATATCGCGAGTTCCAGCGCCAGGCCGAGACGGCGCGGGCGACGTTTCGCGCCAACAGAACGATGAACTTCTTCGTCGATCCGAACGACGGCCACGACGACTACATCATCAGCGCCGCGCTCGCCGTCCGCGCATCGCGCGACGCCGCACCACGCAAGGCATCCGGCCGCGTGCGAGCGTAGCGGCGCGGGAAGCGTCGAAGTGCCGGAGAAAGAGGAAGTACCGAAGAGAGAGGAAGTACCGGAGAGAGAGGAAGTACCCGCGGAGCTTAAGCTCCGCCGAAAGCCGCGAACAGCACAACTCGCAGAGTCCAAGAACAGGAAGACCGAACGAGAGAGGCGGAGGAGGAACGCGATGGTCGCACTACGCCGAGAGGAAGAACAGTACACGCGACAACGCCCACGCAGCATCGCGCAGCCGCACCCGCTCGTCCGGATGCGCGATGCGGCGACGCCGACCCTGCCGCTCGTCCGGCGCGACATGCTGCCCGAAAACGCCGCCTACCCGGACACCGGCTGCGATCTCTTCTCGAGCTGCCTCCAATGCCCGCTCGCCCGCTGCCGCTACGACGCGCCGCCCGGTGGCTTGCGCCATCTGCTGACGGAAGCGCGCGACCGCGAGATCGCCCTCATCCGCAACCGCCATCGCGCGCCGATCAATGCGCTCGCGCAAACATACGGCCTCACCCGCCGCAGCATCTTCCGCATTCTTAGTGAACAGCGCGCGATCGAACGCGATCCACAACCAACGTAGTGGCGCACGGCTGTGCGCCCTCACCCAGCGATCAGATCCCGTTTCCCGTTTCCCGTTTCCAACACCCAGGAGACTCACCATGACCGACACGATGACCCTTCCCCAACAACTGCGCTCGCTCGATGCCGACCGCCTGCGTCGGTACGCCGAAAATCTCGCGTTCTATGCGGGCGACCAGTGGCCCGCATCGACGACGCGCGCGAAGCATCGGCGCCTCGTCTTCAACTACGCGAAGGCGATCGTCGACAAGACGACGTCCTACCTCATCTCGGGCCTGAACTTCGCCGTCGACGCCGCGGACGACACGCCCGAGGCGGCTGCTCGCGCCCGCGCGACGGAGATCGCGCTTGCACACGTCTACGACGCGAACCAGCTCGATCAGCTTGACTTCGACACCGAAATCGACGCCGCGATCCTGGGCGATGGCGCGTACAAGGTGACGTGGGACGCCGCCGAACGCCGCGTCCGCATCACCGCGCCCGACGTGCAGGGACTCTTCGCCTGGTGGGCCGGCGACGACGTATCGCGCATCTGGCGCGTCGCCAGCCGATACACGCTCGATGCCGAATCGGCGCGCACGATGTACGGTCTCCGCGGCGATTCTTCGAGCGTGCAGTCGAAGAGCGCGCGCCGTCTCAGCGCGACGCAGCAGCCGGGTCTCCGCGGCGACTCTTCGAGCGTCGAGATCGTCGAAGTGTGGACGGCGGAGCAGTTCGAGCTGTGGGCCGACGGCGCGCGCATCGACCAGCGCGACAATCCGTACGGCTTCATCCCGTTCGTCATCTACCCCAACATCCGCGAGCCGAAGAAGTTCTGGGGCGCAAGCGATCTGCCCGTCATCAAGGAGCCCGTGCGCGAGCTGAACCGCGCGCTGACGCAGCTCTCGATGATCCTGGAGCTGAGCGGCAATCCGATCGCCGTGCTCGAAAACGTCACGGAGTCCGCCGACATCGCCGTCATGCCCGGCGCCGTCTGGGAGCTGCCGGAGCGTGCCCGCGCCTATCTGCTCGACCTGCTGCAGGGCGGCGGCGTCAAGCTCCACGCCGACTACGTCGATCTCATCTACCGAGCCCTGCACGATCTCGGCGAGTCGCCGCGCACGGCGTTCGGCGAGAATCGCGCCGGCCTCTCCGGCATCGCGCTCAACGTGGAGCTGGATCCGCTGCTGAAGAAGGTCGCCCGCAAGCGACTAATCCGCGGCGCGGCCTACCGCCGCCGCAATGAGATGATCCTGCGCATCCTCGAACAGTACGCGCAGCCCGTCGGTGGACAGCCGAGCGTCAGCTACGCGCCGTATCGCTCGCGCGTCGTCTGGGGCAGCGTCCTCCCGCTCGACCGCAGCCGCCTCGTCGCCGACGAGCAGGCGCTGATCACCGCCGGCATCCACAGCCGCCGACGCGCCGCCGACAACCTCGGCGTCGAAGATCCGGAGGCGGAATTCCGCCGGTGGCTGGAAGAGCGCGCGCTGGAAGCCGGGGGTTGAGGTGGGGAACGAACCAATCGATCCCTAGAGGAGGAGCGTGAAGCCTTCTTGCGCGAAGTGTTGATCGTGCGTCAGCACGTCGGTCACGTCGAACTGCTGACATACGATCATCGACATGCAATCCGTGAGGCTATATCCCTTGTCAGGTCGGCGACGGTAGAGATTGAGGCCGGCGTCGAACAGATCCGCCGTCTGTCGCACGATCGTGACAGCCGCATCGTCTCGCAACGCATCGATCATGGCGACCGCCTTTGTCCGCGCAACCGGCCCTCGCTCTGAGACGTACGCAAGGACTTCAGTGAGCACGGAATCGGTAGTGATGACCCGCGCGTCGTAGAGAGAACGAGCGGCGCTCATCGCGGATCTGTGGAGATCATCGGTCGGAACTAAGACGGCGATGTAGTGGAATGCGTCGGCGAAGACGGCTTGCAACTACGACGGATCCTGCTTGGGTGCGCCGTGAAGATAGTGGTGAAAGTTGCGTGCGCCGTCCGTCGGGAAACGGTCGAGCTCCTCGCGGGGAATCTCCCTCCCGAGCGCCTCAATCTTCTCCCAAATAGTTTGGGTGCGCTTAGGCTGGCGTTTGCGTTGAGGTGCAGCCGAAGGTGCGGGATGTGTGGTCTTCCGAATCGCCATAGCAATTGAAGTATAGCATCGACTCGCCGCCGCGCCGCCGACAACCTCGGCGTCGAAGATCCGGAGGCGGAGTTCCGCCGGTGGCTGGAAGAGCGCGCGCTGGAAGCCGGGGGTTGAGGTCCTTGCGCGTTGCGACAAATCGCGACCGCGCGACTTCTAATCCGATGGGCGCAGGTTCAAATCCTGGCCAGCGCCACTCTCGACCGCTGGATCTGCGTTCGCCCCAGCTAGCAGATGTTACGCTGATACATCGGGTTGTACGTCTGCGCGACCCCAATGACCCGGCCCGGGCAGGTCGCAACGTTGGAGTCGCTGAGGTTGTAGGTTCCCCCGAAGGAAAAATCATAGGTTTGGTTGTTCGTCGACGTGTTGAACCGCACGGTGTCGGTTCCGGACCCGGTATAGATGCCTGTGCCGTTGTTATAGGCCTTGTTGTCCTCGATGAGGGACAAGACCACGCCATAGATACCTATGTTCGTGTTCTGCGTCACGTGGCAGCCGCGGACGACGCTGTAGTGCGTGACTACGCCGGTGTAGTTTTGGCTCGCGTTGCAATCCGTAATCTCTGATTCGTACCCCAGCCGTATGCTCACGTTGGCGTTTGCCACCGCTGTCACGTGGTCGACGCGGCTGAACACGGCTTGATTACTATCGTTGTACCACCCGTCGATCCCGTCGAACCAGTCCCGCACCACGCCGTTGCTGATGTGTATGACGCCCTGCTTACCGACGACTACGATGCCGGTTCCCGTCTGACTCGCACCGGCAAGCGTGAAGCCGTTGAGGTCGATGCTCACGTTCTCGGTCGTGATCTGTATGCCGGAGGTGTCCGCAACACCGTGCAGCGACCGTGTGAAGAAGTACGACCCCGGCTGGCTGATGACGATCGGGAACGCGCCGTTCCACCCCACGGGCGGGATTGGGCTGCGCGGCTCCACCTGCGGCAGCGTGCCGGTGGCCGATGGCGCGCCGGGCGGGTCGAGCGGCCCGCCGCGGACGACGCTCGGTCATCGCGGCGACGACGAAGAGCGCAAGTACGCCGGCGACAAGCCAGCCTGCGCGGTTGATGGTGGTGTGCATGGTGGCATCCTCCTAATCACATGTGAGAACGCCATTGTACGCGTGATGTTCGCGGCCGCGTGTCAAGAAGCTCCCGGCGCTATCACCGCCGGCATCCACAGCCGCCACCGCGCCGCCGACAACCTCGGCGTAGAAGATCCGTAGGCGGAGTTTCGCCGGTGGCTGGAGGAGCGTGCGCTGGAAGCGGGGGGTTGACGCGCTCTGAGGCGAACCCGGACTTGACGGATTGCCTGCGGGCGAGCCGATTTTCGTGGACTTCGTCCGCGCGCCGTCGTACCGTGAACGCTAATCGACGGTACCGAAGGAGGGCGTGATGAAACGACTAATCGACAGGGCGGGCTGGGCGCTGGTGGGCGCGCTGGGGTTGATGCTGGTGCTCGTGGCGGCGCGCGCCATTCAGGCAGGACCGCTGGACCCGCCGGGGCCGGTTGCGAGCACGATGAAGACGCTCGACGACATCTCTCCATCCTGGCATCGGATTCTGGCCGCGAATGACGGCGCCGACAGCTGCCACTCGTCGCGCTTTCTCTGCGTAATGGGCGGTGCGGCCGTGCTCGACCGTGAGACGGGCCTCGTTTGGGAGCAGGCGCCGAGCAGCGCTCTAGAGAACTGGGTCAGCGCGGTGCGCCACTGCCAAAACGCCCAGATCGGGGGCCGCTACGGGTGGCGATTGCCGAGCATAGAAGAAATGCGATCTCTCCTTGACGGAACCGGAATTCTTCCGGCGGGCGTGTTCAACATCCTCGCAGGCGAGCAGTACTATTGGTCTACGTCGGCCGAGATCGCGACCAACTTCAATGCACTGGTGATTCGATTCGATGTTGCTACCTTCAACCTGATCTCTCAGAAGGATCAGTTCCTCCTCTCCCACGCGTGGTGTGTGCGCGGTGGGGCGGGGCATGAGGGGCAGAGGACGTCGTAGTGTTCGCGGCGGCCGGATGTCGCGTTCTTAGCACGGGTACGGATTTGGATGTCGTCTGCCGTCTAGAACGCGGCGGCCGGTGGGCATCCGTCGAAACCGCGTCAATCTCGTCCGGCACGACTCCAGTCGCCATAGCATGCCTCCCTCACGCGCCCCGCAGCATCGCTATGAAGCCCTCTTGCTCGAAATCGCGGTCATATGTCAGCACGTCGCTGATGCCGCGATCCCGGCACGCGACCATCGACATGCAGTCCGTCATGCTGTAGCTCTTGTCCGGCCGCGCGCGATAGAGATCGAGGCCCGCATTAAACAGTTCTGGCGTTTGAGGAAGGATGGTCACGCCAGGCTTGGTGCGAAGCGCATCCACGTAGCCCG
>JANXYW010000435.1 GCA_025355835.1 Chloroflexota bacterium | reverse complement strand
GCCATCCAGGGTGAGCTGGTCGCGACAGGCATCACGCCGACGTTCGCCGAGCGCTTCCGCAAGGCGGGCATCAACATGGAGATGGGGCTTCCCGGGACGAGGCTGCGCTGATGCCGGCACTTGTGGCCCTCTCTGCGACGGCGTGTCTGTTCCTCTTCCTCGTGTACCTCGTCCGCGCGCGCGCGCTGCGCAGCCCGGAGTTGCGCATCCAGCGCCTGTCGCCGTCGCGCGATGTTGCGGTGGCTGCGGGCGCCGACGGCGCCAGTTTTTTGAAGCGCAATTCGTCCAGCATTCCTGCCTTGAGCCGCTGGCTGAACACCCGCGGCTATGCCGAGCGCTGGGCGTTCGAGTTGGAGCGCGCTGACCTCAGTCTGCGGCCCGGCGAGTACTTCATGGTTCGTGTGCTCCTGGCTGTCACCGGTGGAGTAATCGTCGCGCTCATTGGGCGCAACTCCGTCGCAACGTTTGTGGCACTACTGGTAGCGGCCATCTTCTATATGCTTCCCGCGCAGTGGTTGAAGCTCCGCACGCAACGGCGGCTCCGCAAGATCAATGCGCAGCTCGTCGAAACGATCACACTCATCACGAATGGCGTCCGCGCGGGGTTCGCCTTCGGTCAGAGCGTCGACGTCGCCGCGAAACGCATCGGGCCGCCGATCTCCGTGGAACTCAACCGCATGCTCCTCGACATCAACCTGGGCGGCAGCACCGAAGAAGCGCTCAGCGCCTTGAACGAACGCATCGGCAGCGATGATGTCGACATGCTTGTGACGGCGATCCTCATCCAGCGCAGCTCCGGCGGTAATCTTGCCGAGATCCTGGAGTCCATAGGCGAGACGATCCAGGACCGGGAGCGCATTCACGGCGAGATCAAAACCCTCACATCGTCGCAACGGCTCACCGGCTGGATCCTGTCCCTCTGGCCGACCGCGCTGGCATTGGGTTTCTACGCGATAGCGCCGTCGGTCATGTCGCTGCTCTGGACGACGGGCGCCGGGCGCGTGCTGATGGGCATCTGGATCACCTTGAATGTGCTTGGCATCTTTTCGATCCGCCGCATTCTCGATATCGACGTATAGGGGCCCCAGATGATTCCGCTCATAAGTATCGCAGCCTCTCTCTCGGTCTTCCTGTTCGCGTTGTGGTATCTGCGCAACAAGAACCAGCAGGAGGTGCGCATCCAGTCGTTGGGTGACCAGCAGCGCATGATCGTCGAGCAGCAGGCCGCCTTCAACGAACGAGTCGCATTTCCGGTCGTCGACGGTCTCGTGCGCGGCCTCATCTCGATCTTGCCGACGAGTCTGGTTGGCCGTGCACGCCGCTGGCTGATCATCGCGGGCGACAAGATGACCGTTTCGCAGTTCTTCACCATCGTGCTCGTCGTTTCAACGATCCTGCCTGCGGCCTACTTCGCTTTCGTCTGGGCCACGCTCGGCAAGATGTCGACATCGTCGTTCATACCGATCCCCATCCTCGCCGGCCTCGGCCTCTTCCTGCCGCTGATGCTGCTTCGCCGTTCGGCGAAGAGCCGTCAGAAGCGCATCTGGCGCTCCATGCCGAACGCCATCGATCTCATGACCACCTGCGTTGAGGCAGGCCTCAGCCTCGACTTCGCCCTCCAGCGCGTCGCCGAGCGCTACAAGGGTGCGCTCTCCGACGAGATTCAACGCATGTTGCGAGAGGTCGGTCTCGGCAAGACGCGCCGCGAAGCGCTCACCGACATGGCGGAGCGCATCGATGTTCCAGACATCACCACATTCATCAACTCAATCGTGCAAGCGGAAACGCTGGGTACGAGTGTCGGCCAGGTGCTCCGAATCCAGGCGAAGCAGATGCGCCAGAAGCGCCGGCAGCAAGCGGAGCAAATGGCGCGGCAGGCGCCCGTGAAGATGGTCTTCCCGCTTGTCCTCTTTCTCATGCCGTCGCTCTTCATCGTCACCATTGGCCCCGTCATCCTCAACGTCATCGACGCGTTCAGCAAAAACTGATGTCGATGACCACTGTGCGCGGGCAGGATGTCCCGCTCGGAGAAACGATGTCTGACCCGCAAGGACTGCCGAGGTTCGACCCGTATCGAACGTTGCAACTTCACCCAACGGCGCCCCGCGATCTGATCGAAAAGGCGTACTGGTTTCTGGCGGCGTCTCTCCATGCGTCACCCGTTAGCACGTCGCGCATCCAGGAATTGAACGCCGCGTACGCGACGCTCGTAAATGAAACTGCGCGGCAGTCCTACGATCAGGCGCATGGCGTGCGGACCCCTGCGGTCGCGGTGCCGCCATCGCGCGCCCCGCGCTTCGGCTGGTTCTCTGCGAAAAAGCCGGCGGTCGGCTATGCTGACTACTACCATCTGCTGCGCATCGATCGCGAGGCCGATGGCCGAATCATCCAGCTCGCCTACGACTTCTGGGCCCACGGCATGCGGAGCCAGCGGGTGCAGGGCGAGCGGATAGAGGAAGCGCACAGGACGCTGTCCAACCCGCAACTCCGCGCCCAGTACGACGCACGGCGTCAGGATGAGCCCCCGCCGCAAAAAGTAAAAATTACAAAACAGGTACACGATCAGATTCAAAATGCTCGACATAACGAAATAGAAAGTACACTTTCGACCCGGAGCGCGGCCACCGCGGACCCCCAACCCGACGCTTCTCCTCCAGTAACGAGCCCAGCTCGGCCAGCACCCGAAGTTCCCGTTTCGGCCAACGGCCGCCGCATCGAATTCGTCGCGCCGCCTGACGTCGAGCCGCCCGCTGCGGCCCGCGTCGAGC
>JANXYW010000378.1 GCA_025355835.1 Chloroflexota bacterium | reverse complement strand
GGCCGGATGAAGGACGTCGCTTCGGCGGAGAAGGCGCACACGTCGGCGAAGGAGCAGCTCGACGCCCTACGACGCGCACTCGATGACGTGCGACGAGAACTCGAGGCGGCGCGGACGGCCGAAGCCGCGGCCCGCGATGCGTTGGCGACGGCGCGCGATCGTCGGACGGCGCTCGAAGGCGAAGCAGCACAGCGCACGCAGGAGGCCGCGGGGCATCGACAGGCTGCGGAGGCGTTCGCGAACGGGTTAGGCGAGCTGGCGTCGCAGGCGCTTGCGGATCCGAAGGAGCTGCTCGGCGTCCTTCGCGCGAGTACGACGGAGCTGGTTGACGCACCCAAACGCAAGGCCGCGCTGGATGCGGCGATTCGCGATTACACTACCTGGAGCGGACAGCGCTCCGCCAAGCACGACGAGGTCGCGACGATCCCGGAGGCGCACCGCATCGACGAGCAGGTGGCGCGCGATGTCGCTTCGGCGGCCGACGCCGACGCGCTCACTACGCGCGATGTGCTGCAGACGGTGCAGCAGCAGCTGACGATGCTCGAGGCGCGCATCGACGAGTTGGCGCGGATGCAGGCGGACAAGGCGCGCGGCGAGGTGCGCATCAAACGGCTGAAGAAGCTGGCTGATCTGTTGGGCAAGAAGGGCTTACAAGGGCTGCTTATCACAGACGCTCTGAACGCAATCACGAGCAACGCGAACGCGTTCTTGCAACGGCTGACTGGCGGCACGCTGCAGCTCTCGATCGAACGCACGAAGGGCGATCTGTTGGAGCTGCAAGCGATCGACTCGACGTGCATGCGCGAACCGCGCAGCCCGAAAGTGCTGTCTGGTTCGCAGAAGTTCCGCTGCGCCGTCGCGATCGCATCGGGTATCGGCCAGTACGCGGGCGCGGGCGGCATGCGGTCGATCGTCATCGATGAGGGGTTCGGCAGCCTCGATCGCGCCGGCCAGCAGCAGATGGTCGACGAACTGAAGCAGCTCGCGACGCACATGGACAAAGTGATCGTCGTGTCGCACCTGGACGCGTTCACGAATCGCGACAACTTCCCGGATCAGATCATCGTCGAGACGGTGGGCGACGGCTCGCGCATTCGCGCGGTGGGGTGATGGCGCTGGGCCCTCTCCTCCGGCCCATCGGCCACGTCCTCCTCCACAAGGGGCGAGAAGGGAGCGCTTCAGGGGTTGGGTTTGGCTGCGCCGTGCCGCCCACTCCTCCGGTTGGTTCATCGTGCCGCCGCCGGTACCCTCTCCGTACCACCATCCCGCATCAGAATGAGGCGTAGCACATGGATTTTCAGCTTTCGGAAGAACATCGCCTGATACAGGAGACGGCGCGGCGGATCGCGAAGGAGAAGATCGCGCCGCGGGCCGCCGAGATGGACGAGACGGGCGAGTATCCGCACGACATCTTCGCCGCCTTCAAAGAGACCGGGCTGACCGGGCTGACGATCCCGCAGCAGTACGGCGGCAGCGGCGCCGGCATGCTGGCGCTGGCGCTGGCCGTCGAAGAAGTCGCGAAGTACTGCTGCGCGTCGGGTCTGATGCTGTTGCTTTCAGCGCTGCCGTCGCAGCCGGTGATGCTGGGCGGCGACGAGCGCCAGAAGAAACTCATCGGCGAGGGCATCGCCAGCGGCAACATGAAGGGCGCTTTCTGCCTGACCGAGCCGAATGTCGGTTCCGACGCCGGCAATCTGGAGACGCGCGCGGTGCGCGATGGCGACGACTACATCCTCAATGGCGAGAAGATGTACATCTCCGGCGGCACCGTCGCCGACTATGCGATCGCGTTCGCGCGGACGAACGGCACGCCGGGGCCGAAGGGCATCAGCGCGTTCATCGTGCCGACGAACACGCCGGGTTTCAAAGTCGTGGGCCAAGACCGCAAGATGGGCGTGCGCGGCGTGCCGACAGCGGACATCGTGATGCAGGACTGCCGCGTGCCGCGCGAGAACCTCGTCGGCGGCGTCGAGGGCGAAGGCTTCAACCACGCGATGCTGACGCTGAACTCGTGCCGGCCCGTTGTCGGCGCGCGCGGCGTCGGGCTGGCGGAGGGCGCGATGACGTACGCGCTGGAGTTCGCGCGTAACCGCATGGCGTTCGGCAAGCCGATCGCGGAGTTGCAGGCGATCCAGTTCATGTTCGCCGACATGGCGATCCAAATCGAAGCGGCGCGCATGCTCGTGTACCAGGGCGCGTGGCGCGTCGACCAGGGGCTGTTCGGTCGCGAGCACGCGGTGTACCTGTCGATCGCGAAGGCGCACGCGACGGAGACGGCGGTGAAGGTTTCGAGCGACGCGCTGCAGATTCTCGGCGCACAGGGCTACATGATGGATCATCCGCTCGAACGCCACTACCGCGACGCGCGCCAACTGATGATCGTCGAAGGCACGAGCCAGATCCAGCGCGTCGTGATTTCGCGCGCGCTGCTCGACCGCCAGCTGGTGTATCCGTAGCGATTGGCCTAGATTTGGGTAGTTTCTGTTACGTAAGGTAAGCTGTTCCACATGATGAGCAACAGCCATATATCTGAAACAGAACTCCTTCGCCTCTGCTTAGACCAGCTTCGGGGCATGCTCCCACCTGTTTGGAACCTAACGTACGATGCGCAGGGGCTCGCGAGTAATCGAGCACGCCCAGACGCCATAGTCGAGCTCCGCTCACCGGACGGTACACTGGCGACCATCGCGATCGAGGTTAAACTCAGACTCGAACCACGCGAGATTCCCAGGGTTGTTTCCCAGCTCCGGGAGCACGAAGCTCGTGGAACCCACCAGTTGATCATTGCTTCCTTCCTGAGCGATCGCGCACGAGAGATGCTTGCGAGCCTCGGCGTCAGCTATGCCGACGCGACAGGCAATATCCGTGTAGTGCTTGACCGCCCAACCGTCTTCATAAGGTCGGTTGGAGCTCAGAAGGATCCGACCCGTGAGAAACGTCCGCTCCACTCTTTGAAGGGGCGTGGCTCCGGGCGTGCCGTTCGCGCTTACATCGATTTCAAACCACCATTCGGAACGCGGCATCTCGCGGAGCGCTCCAACACACCAGCACCGTCGATTTCAAGAGTGGGAGATCTTCTTGAGCGCGAGGCACTTCTCATTCGAGAATCACCGCGGGGCAGAGTCATTGGCGTTGAATGGGTTGGTGTTCTGAGACGCTGGGTGCAGGACTACTCCCTGATGAAGTCGAACAGGGTCAAGTCCTACATAGAACCAAGGGGACTGCCGGCTCTCGTGGACAAATTAGGGCAGGTCCAGTTTCGCTACGCGGTCACCGGGTCTCTCGCTTCCCACGATATTACACGGATCGTAGAACCGCGCGCTGCCGTAATCTACGCCGCAAGCGCAGATGCGGCGGCGGACGCGCTCCGTCTGTCGCCCGTTGACTCCGGTGCCAATGTCCTCATCGCTGAGCCGTTTGACGATGTCGTTTTCGATCGAACCACCCGCCGCGGCGGGTTGGTATGCGCCGCCTTGAGCCAAGTCGCGGCCGATCTCCTGACTGGTGCTGGCCGCAACCCGTCCGAAGGAGAAGCACTCATCGAGTGGATGCAACTCAACGAAGGCGACTGGCATGTCTGATTACGCCGTCGCTAGGAAGGTTCTGCTCGACGCCCTCCAAGCTCTCGGCTCGCAGCGGGTTGCGGTTGTATTGTGCGGCGCGCAAGCCGTGTACTTGCGCACGGGTGAAGCAGACTTCGCCGTGTCGCCCTTCACAGCCGATGCAGACTTGGCAGTGAGACCTGAGATTCTGCTCGACATTCCCACCCTTCGGGACGCCATGGAGGGTGGTGGATTTCGTTTGACCGACCAGCCTGGCATATGGAAGAACACCGACAACGTGGCGGTCGACCTCCTTGTGGCGGATGCCCAGGGCGGAACTGGTCGAAGAGGCGCGCGGCTTGGCGCCGCTCACGGCAACGACGTTGCGCGCAAGGTCAAAGGATTGGAAGCAGCGACTGTTGATCGCGGAGCGATGAAGATAGCGGCGCTGGATCCGGCAGATCCCCGCGTGTTCGAAGTCGAGGTCGCAGGTCCGAGTGCGCTGCTAGTAGCGAAACTTCACAAGATCGCGGAACGTGTCGAAGAACCTTGGAGGCTAAAGGACAAGGATGCGCTAGACGTACTCAGGATTCTTCGAGCCGTCGAGTCGGCGGATCTCGCCGCAGTCCTCCAAGAACTTAGGCATAACGAACTTGCGGGTCCCGTTACGGAAGAGGCGCTCGCGCATCTGGAGACATTGTTCGCGGCCAATTCCAGCGCTGGTTCGCAGATGGCGGTACGTGCCACCGAAGGGCTCGAAGATCCAGACTACATCGCGGCGGCGTGCGCGAGCCTCGCACAGGAACTCCTCCGGCATCCCCTGCTATCGAGGGAGACATAGTCGTGCCAGTGAGCCCGTTACCTCCACGCGCCAAACCGGATCCTGTTGCGAACGACAAACTACATACTCCCTCCATGCGCATTGCACTGATCGGGCAAGCGGCGTTTGGCGAGCGGGTGTTTTCGGCGCTGCGGGAGGCGGGCGAGGATATCGTTGCGGTGTCGTCGATCACGGGGAAGCCGGAGCGGCCGGATCCGTTGTGGGCGGCGGCGCAGGCGGCGGGCATCGC
>JANXYW010000360.1 GCA_025355835.1 Chloroflexota bacterium | reverse complement strand
AGGGAATGACTCGCGCTCAACATCGGCGACTTGCGCGATGTCATCGGCCGTCATCGGCCGCAGCGTGGTCCGAAGGGCTGTGCGCATGGAACCTCGCGCCGCCAAGACGCGGCAATGCCTCAGTTTAGCATCGGCGACGCGAGGGGTTCACCGCAGAGCCGCAGAGGGCGCGCCCAGCGGATTTCACCACAGAGGCACAGAGATTTGTTGGGGGAGGGAGACTGCTCAGCATGACAGGCGCGGCTAGGGACTCACCGCAGAGCCGCAGAGGGCGGAGAGACTTGTTGGGGAGGTAGGAGTTGTCGTGCTTGAGCATAGCGAAGGACCTCGCTGGATCGAGCGAGACGCTTCGCTTTGCTCAGCATGACGCGCGGCTGGGCGGGTTCACCGCAGAGCCGCAGCGGTCTGTTGGGGAGGTAAGAGTTGTCGTCCTTGAGCGCAGCGAAGGATCTTGCTGGTTCGGGCAAGATGCTTCACAGCCTCTCTGCATGACAGCGTTTTGCGAGCGTGTACGCAGTTTCGGTGCTCGGCACTCAGCGCGGCAGCGACGGGCGGTCGACGCCGGCGTACAGCTGCCGGTAGCGAGCGAGGTTCTCCATCACGAGCCGCACGTACGATCGCGTCTCGTCGAACTCCAGCTCCTCGAGCAGTAGATCGTCGTCGGCGCCGGCGGCATCCGCTGCGTCCGAGGCAGCGCCTGGGCCGCCGTTGTACGCCGCCAGCGCGTGATACGGGTCGGAGTCAAACGATGCGAGCTGCGTCGCGATGTAGCTGGCGCCGAACCGCAGCGAGACCTTCGGCCGGTAGAGGTCTCTCGCGTTGAATTCCGTGACGCCGAGCTTCGTCGCGATCTGCTGCCCCGTCGTCGGCACGACCTGCGTCAGTCCGAGCGCGCCCGCACCCGATCCCGCTTCCGGATCGAAGAAGCTCTCCTGGCGCACGAGCGACAGCAGCAGCAACGGCGAGATGCCGGCTTGCTTCGCGGCGTCGGCGACGAGGTCGCCGTACGCCGCCGGGTACGCGACGCGCAGCAGATCGTCGGGTGTCAACGGCGCCGTCGTCGGTAGCGCGCCGATCAGCGTGACGGCAGCGCGAGCGGCGAGCGGCGTACGCCCCTCGTCAGCGAACCGCTTTGTGATCCCGTACAGCGCCGAAGGGTCTTCCTTGTTGTCGCGAAGCAGCGAGCGGTACACCGCATCGGACTGCGCGTGCAGCCCTACGTCTTCGAGCGCTGCGCCGGTCGCCCAGCGCGCATCGTTCGTGAGAGCGTCCGCAGTCTGCGGATCGGTGCCCGTCACACCCTTTAGGTAGCGCGCGATCTTCGCCCAGTCGATGCTGGCGCCGCTGAGCTTCGGCGACTTGTCGCTCGTATCGTTTTTGCCCAACAGCACCTCGGCGCGTAGCGCGTAGAAGTTGCCGCGCGCGTCGGGGTCCGTCGCGAGTTGCGAGAGCACGGCGTTCGCCAGCAGATCGTGTGAAGCGAGCTGTGCGCGACCCTGCCAGAAACGCGCGCGCGGCGCATCGTCGCCGCCGGCGGCCGCGATGACGGACCAGACGAGGGCCGCGCCCGCGTAGTTGCCCGCTTTGTACTGCGCGAGTCCGCGCCGGAAATCGGCATCGACCCGAAATGTGGACGCAGGGTAGTCCGTGACGAGCGTTTCGTAGACCGTCGCGGCATCGTCGAAGCGATTGGCGCCCTCCAGCAGCCGTCCGCGCCACCAGAGCGCGTCGTCGGCGAGCGTCGACGCAGGGTTGATCTCGAACGATCGCTGGTACGACCTGATGGCGGACGCAGGATCGTCCGCGCGCTCGTCGAGCGCGCCCATGTAGTACGTCGCCTCCGCGGCGTCGTCGGCGGATGCGATCGCGCGCGTCAGCGATGCGCGCGAAGCGGTATTGCGGAACGCGCGATACTCGATCACGCCGCGCGCATAGTCCCCGACCGGCACCCCCGCGGCGTCCAGTTCGTCCAGCAGATCTGGAGCAGAGCCGCTCGATGGATACGATGCGATCGCGCGCCGATAGTCGTCAACCCACGTGACGTCGCCCAGCCGCCTCTTGACGGCGCCCGCTCTCGCGAGCGCCGATGCGACGTCGCCGCCGTCGATCGTCTGCGCGCGCACGTACCACGCGAGCGCGTCCGCGTCGTCCTTCCCGTCCTCGAACGCCTTCCCCATGCTGAGCGTGAACGATGCTTTGAACTCGGGCAGCACACCACTCGCCAGCACCGCCTCGGCCGCTGTCGCCGCATCGACGTTGCGACCGAGCCGCGCCAGGAGCTTCGCCCGCTCGATGCGTGCGAAATCCGCCGCCGCGCCGTCCGCGGCGATGTACTTGTCGTAATAGTCGAGCGCCACGGCGAGCTCACCCATGTCATCGCGCACGGAGGCGAGCAGGAATCGCGCCGGGTCGCTGTCGGGCGGCGCGCTCGTCGTGTCGCCGAGATATGCGAGGAGCACCGCGCGCGCATCCTCGAGCGCGCCTTCGCGAACGAGGAGCTGCGCTTGGGCAAAGCGCGCTGTCTGCCGCTGACCGGCGTCGCTGCTTGTCGCGATCGCGGCGTACGCCTGCAATGCCGCTTCCAGGTCACCGCCGTCGCGCAACCGCGCCGCTGTCTTCAGATCGGCGGGCGCAGGCGAAGGCGTGGCCGCCCGTGTCGGCGCGGTGGAAGTGACGGACGTCGCGCTCTCGCCAGCTGTTGCCGACGGGCGCGCGCGCTTCGAACCACCGCATCCAGTCGCGGCGATTGCGAACACAGTGACCGCGAGCGCGGCGCACGGCACGGCGCGTCGTCGAAATGCTTGCATGATTGTCCGGAGCGGTGCGCCTGTGGATGCGCGCCTTCGACTGTTTCGCGGCCGGATGCGACGTTCCAACAGCGTTCGACCAAATGGTAACGATGCCGCGGAGCCGCTGGCAACCGAGCGACTGATAAACTCCCGTCATGGATAGCAGATGGTCGAGGCGTTCCGTGTGGGCTGAGATCGATCTCGATGCCGTCTCCCACAACGTGCGAGCGCTGACGGATCGCGCCGCTCCAGCGAAGCTCTACGCAATCGTCAAGGCGAACGCGTACGGACACGGCTCGGTCGCTGTCGGCGCGGCGGCAATCGAGGCGGGGGCAGCCGGGCTCGGCGTCGTCTGTGTTGATGAGGGTGAGGAGTTGCGACGGGCCGGCATCGATGCGCCGATCCTGATCGTCGGCTACACGCATGCTGGCGAGGCGGAGCGCATCGTTGCTCTGCGCCTGACGCCGACGGTCTGTTCGATGCAGACAGCGCTCGCGCTATCGCGCTTCGCGTCCGCACGCGGCGTGACGCAGCGCGTCCACATCGAGCTGGAGAGCGGCCTGAACCGCCACGGGCTGCCCCTCGAAGAGCTGGTGACGTTCGCCGAGCAGGCGCGTGCGCTTCCCGCGATCGAAGTCGAAGGATTGTTCACGCATTTCGCCGCCGCCGAGGAGGGCGAGGCCACGTTCACGCGCGCACAGTACGCCGCGCTGCTCGAAGCGTCGATGCGGTTGCCTTGGATCCCGATCCGTCATTGCGCTGCGTCGGCGAGCTTGCTGGGCGCACCCGACATGGCGCTCGATATGGTGCGCGCGGGCATCGCCGTGTATGGATACGAGCCGGCGCCCGGCATCGCGGCCGGCGTCGGGCTGCGCCGCGCGCTATCGCTCAAGAGCCGCGTCGCGCGCGTGCTCGATGTCGAGCCGGGCGCCACCGTCGGCTACGGCCGGACGTGGGTCGCGAGCCGCCCCTCCACGATCGCGCTGATCATGTGCGGCTACGCCGATGGCTACCGCCGCGCGCTTTCGAATCGCGCCAGCGTGCTCGTCCACGGCCGCCGCGCGCCGATCGCCGGACGCATCGCGATGGATATGTGCATGGCCGACGTGACGGACATCCCCGGCGTTGCGCCGGACGATGAGGTCGTTATGATTGGTGAGCAGGGCGGCGAGCGCATCGATGCCGATGAGCTGGCCGAGCTGGCCGACACGATCTCGTGGGAGATTCTTGCCGGCATCACGGCGCGGGTGTCGCGCATCTACCTTCGCGGCGGCGTACCCATAGCGGTCACTACGCTGAACGACCGGATGTCGACGCCACTGCCTGAGCCAGCATCACCGCGCTAAGGAACAAACATGCCGCAGCAGACGCCGAACCTGTTCACCTACCCCCGCAACGAACCGGGCACGACCGGGCATTTCGATCTGGTCGAAGCCCTGCGGGCGCTGCCGCGCGGTCTCGCCGACGCGCTCGACGGCATCACCGACGCCGAGTCGACGTTTCGCAAGACGCCCGACGGGTGGTGCGTGCGCGAGATCGTCGGCCACCTGCGCGATGCCGCCGAGGTCGACCACAAGCGCATCTACATGATGTCCACGCAGACGGATCCGATCCTGGAGCCGTACGATCAGGACGCGTGGGTCACCGAGCACGCGTACATGACGCGCAGCCTCGGCGAGATGGGCCGCGAACTGACGTCGTGGCG
>JANXYW010000328.1 GCA_025355835.1 Chloroflexota bacterium | reverse complement strand
GCGGTTGCGCGGGATGACACCGTGCCGGAACGGCGATCCCGCTTCCCGCGTCTAACTTCCCAGAGCAGCGCGCGCCAGCCCTCGCGCCAGCTCCAACGCCTCGTCCAGCTTCGATGCGTCTTTGCCGCCGGCCTGCGCCATGTCGGGGCGGCCGCCGCCGCCGCCGCCGGCGATCGCAGCGATCTGCTTCACGAGGTTTCCGGCGTGGACCCGCGCGTTCAGCTCTTTCGTCGAGATCACGAGGAAGTTCGGCCTTTCGCCGATGACGGCCCCCAGCACGATCACCGTGCTGCCGAGCTTCTCGCGCAGCACGTCGCCCATCTCGCGCAGCGCCTCGACGTTCGCCGCCGTCACGCGCGACACCAGCAGCGACGCGTCGCCGATCTTCTCTGCCGACGCGAGCAGCGCATCCGCCTCGCCGCGGCCAGCCGCGCGTTCGAGCTGCTGTAGCCGCCGACGTTCCGTTTCCAGTTCGGTCTGCAACGCATCAACGCGCGCTTCGATCTCGCCCGCCGTCGCGTTGAGCTTGCGGCCGAGGCGCGCGATCGTCGCCTGCTGCTCCAGCACGTACGCATCGGCCAGCGGCCCCGTTAGCGCCTCGATGCGCCGCAGCCCTGACCCCACGCTACTCTCGCTCGCGATCACGAACGCCCCGATCTCCCCCGTCCGCCCGCAATGCGTCCCCCCGCACAACTCCTTCGAGAAGCAGTGCGAATGCTCGTCTCCCTCACCTTCCCCTTCGTGCTCCTTCGTGTCCTTCGTGGTTCCCGTCTCCGCCCCCTCAGGCGAGCAGATGCCAACAACCCGCACGTTCGCCGTGTACTTCTCGCCGAAGAGCGCCATCGCGCCGCCCGCGACCGCCTCGTCGTACGGCATCTGCTCCCAGTGCACCGCCATGTCTTCGCGAATCTTCTCGTTGACCAGCCGCTGCGCCGCCGCGATCTCGTCCGGCTTCGTCGCCTCGATGTGCGTAAAGTCGAAACGCAGCCGGTCCGGCGCGACGAGCGATCCCGCCTGGCGCACGTGGTCGCCCAGCACCTGACGCAGCGCCGCGTGCAGCAGGTGCGTCGCCGTGTGATTGCGCTGGCTCGCCCGCCGCTTCCCCACATCGACGCTCGCCGTCACGGCATCGTTCACGGCGATCCGCCCCGCAACGACGCGTCCGCGATGCACGATCAGCCCCTCGGACGAATGCGTGTCGTTAACGGCGACGCGCGCGCCATGCAACACGATCTCGCCCGAGTCGCCGGCCTGACCACCGCCCTCGGGGTAGAACGGCGTTTCGATCAGCACCACCTCGACATCCTCGCCCGCCTCCGCGCTCTCCTGCACGCCCAGCGGCCCGATGATCGCGGCGATCGTCGTATCGAGCCGCGTCTTGTCGTAGCCGACGAACGCCGGCTTGACGTGCGCCAGCTCCCGGTACGCCTCTGTGCGGTCGGCGTCGATCTCGAACTTCGCCGCCGCCCGCCCGCGTGCCCGCTGCGCCGCCATCTCCTTCTCGAAGCCTTTGAGGTCAACCGCGAAGCCGGACTTTGCGGCGATCTCCTCGGTAAGCTCCAGCGGGTAGCCAAACGTGTCGTAGAGCGTGAATGCCTGCTTACCGGTGACGATCTTGTCGGTGGATGCAGCGGCAAGAATGCCGTCGAGATGGACGCGTCCGCGCTCGATAGTCTCACGGAACTTCGACTCCTCCGCGGCCAGCAGGCGCGTTGTGAAGCTCGCGCGGTCGCGCACGTCGGGGTACGCGCGTTCCATCCGCTCGATCACCGCCTCCGCCACTTTTTCGAGCAGCGTGCCATCGCTCGCGCCAGACAATTGCGTCAGGTGGTACACGGCGCGCCGCAAGATCCGCCGCAGCACGTAGCCGCGCCCTTCGTTCGACGGCAGCACGCCATCGGTGATCAGAAACACCGACGCGCGCGTGTGCTCCGCCACGATGCGGATCGCCGTATCGAGCGCCGCTGTCTCGCCGTACGGCTTGCCTGTCAGTACTTCGATGCGCTCGATGATCTCGCTGAAGACATCCGTCTCGTAGATCGACTCCTTGCCCTGCAAGATGCACGCCATCCGCTCGAGGCCCGAGCCGGTATCGATGTTCTTCTTCGGCAGCTCAGTGCGCGTGCCGTCCTCGGCCTGGTAGAGCGTCATGAAGACGAGATTCCACACTTCCAGGAAGCGGCCGCAATCTGGTTCGAGGTTCGGCTTGCACGTACCGGCGCGGCAGAACTCGCACGTTGCCGCGCGGACGCCACGATCGACGAAGATCTCGCTGTTCGGCCCGCACGGACCCACGTCGCCGCTGAACCAGTAGTTGTTCTTCTCCGAATAGCGCTTGATCCGCTCCTCGGGCAGCCCGATTGCGCGCCAGAGGTCGTGCGCTTCCTCGTCCGTCTCAAAGATCGAGATCCAGAGCTTGTCTTTCGGAAGCTTGAAGTGCTCGGTCAACAGCTCCCACGCCCAGCCGATCGCTTCCTTCTTGAAGTAGTCGCCAACGCTGAAGTTGCCCAGCATCTCGAACAGCGTCAGGTGGCTGTAGTCGCCCACCTCGTCGATGTCCGTCGTGCGGAAGCACTTCTGCACCGTGCACATGCGCGGCGCGGGCGCTTCGGCCAGCCCCATGAAGTACGGCTTGAACGGCACCATGCCGGCGCTGGTAAAGAGCAGCGTCGGGTCGCCGTGCGGCACCAGTGACGCGCTGGGGATGCGCAGATGCTCGCGCTCCGTATAGAAGCGAATAAACGTCTCGCGGATGTCGTCTACGTTCATGGGGGTGAGTTTACAGTTCGCGGTTCGCAGTTCACAGTCGGCGGAGGGAGGCTCGTCCGAGGGAGCGCACAAGGCACGCGCAGACAGCGCCCGCGATTCACCTCGCGAGCGCTGTCGACCCTCCCTCAAAGCGTAAGGGCCAGCGGCAAGTCTCCCGCTCGAAGCGCGAACTCGCGGCGATTCGCTCGCGTACGGCTACGCGCACCAGTCCTCGACTGGCTAGCACTTGGCCGTCGAACTCGCCTTGTTCAAACAACTCGTCGAGCTGTCGAACGCATCGGCAATCGCTCCGCGGAACGTGATCCCCGCTGCGACGACGACCGCGACGGCGATGACCGCCATGATCAGGCCGTACTCGGCCAGCGTCTGGCCGTCCTCGTCGCGCGAAC
>JANXYW010000301.1 GCA_025355835.1 Chloroflexota bacterium | reverse complement strand
TTCGTCGAGCTTATCGCGAGCTTGTAGGCGTAATCGCCGAACGCCAGTTTGATCGCGGCGGTTTCGGCGCGGTCGTTGAGCGGCGTGCCAGTGCCGTGCGGGTTGATGTAGTTGACTTCGGACGGGTCGATGCCTGCTTTGCGCATCGCACGCGTCATCGCGACGGCGGACGCGCGGCCCGATTCGAGCGATGCGACCATGTCATGCGCGTCGTTCGTGGACGCGTATCCGATGACTTCGGCGTAGATCTCCGCACCACGCGCGCGCGCGTGATCGAGGCTTTCGAGCACGAGCGCGGCCGCACCCTGGCCGACGACGAAGCCGTCGCGGCGCGCGTCGAACGGCTTGTTGGCGCGCTCCGGGTGTTCGTTATCGCTGGCGAGCGCTCGCAGCGCGTGGAAGCCCGCGAGCAGCACGGGCAGCAGTGGATTGTCGGTGCCGCCGGCGATGATCACTTCGGCGTCGCCGCGGCGGATCGTTTCCCACGACTCGCCGATGGCGCCGGAGCCGGTGGAGCACGCCGATGCAATCGCCATGTTCGGACCACAGGCGCCGATCATGATGGCGACCTGACCGGACGCCGCATCGGGCAGCATGTTGCTGATGAGGAACGGGCTGACGCGACGGTAGCCGCTCTTCAGGAAGATCTCGTTCTGCTGGATCAGGAAGCCGTAGCCACCACCGGCGGTGCCGAAGATCACGCCGACGTCGTCGCGATTGTGATCGTCGATGATGAGGCCGCTGTCTGCGACGGCCTCGAGCGCGGAGACGACGGCGTACTGGCCGTTCTCGTCCATGCGGCGAAGATCCTTGGTCGGGATCACTTCCTCGGGATGAAATCCCTTCACCTCGCCGCCGATCTTCACTTCGAACTGGCTGACATCGAACTGCGTCAGTCGTGCGATGCCGGAGCGGCCCTCGGTCATGGCCTGCCAGGCGTCGCGCCAGTTGTTGCCGAGCGGGCAGACAGTGCCCATGCCGGTGACGACGACGCGGCGGTTGGGAAGGGAGTCGGGCCTAGGCACGGGGAGTCCGGTTTGGTTGTGATTTTTCGGACGATGCGGGTGGCGAGGTCGTGGCAGGGTCGGTGGGTGAGGGCACGCCACCGCGTGCCCCTACGGTGACAGAAACGATCGGGTCTAGAAGCGGGCCTTCGAGGATGAGGTCGCGCCACTGGGATTCGTCGAAGACGTCGATGAACTGGGCGTCGCGGTCGACGCGCTTGCTGATGTTGCCGAGGACGTGGCCGGGGCCCATCTCGAAGAAGGCCGACGCGCCCGCTTTGCGCATTTCGAGGAAGGCGCGCATCCAGTTGATGGCGCCGGTCATCTGATCGCTGAGCTCTTGCCGAACTTCCGCGCCGGTCGTGAGGACGCGGCCGGTGAGGCTTGAGACGATCGGCGACTTGGGGTCGCGGAATTCGATGCGGTCGATCGAGCGGCGGAGTTCTTCGCGCGCTTCGGACATCTTCGGGAAGTGGCCGGGAACGGAGATGGGGAGCTGGACGACGCGGCCGCGCTCTTTCAGCGACTCGATCGCACGGCCGAGTGCGGCGAACGTGCCCGAGATCACGGTCTGGCCGGGCGCATTGACGGCGGCGACGCCGACATCGCCGTCGGGTGATATCTCGTTGCAGATGTCGCGCACGGCTTCATCGGTGGGGCCGATGACGGTGGCCATGCCACCGGGGCGGCGCTTCGACCACTTCGTCATGATGCGGCCGCGCTCGCGCACGAGCGTCAGCGCGTCGGCGAACGAGATCGCGTCGGCAGCCGCGGCGGCAGAAAACTGGCCGAAGCTGTGGCCGGAGACGTGCGATGGCCGCAACTGCCGCCCCATCTCGGCCGCGCGCCCGCGCAGGTAGGCGAAGTACGCCCAGCTGACGGCGAGGATCGCGGGCTGCGTTGTCGCGGTCTTCGCCAGCTCCTTCTCGGAGCCTTCCATAACGATTTTCGTGACGTCGAGGTGGAGGATATCGCCGGCCTCGGCGAAGATCTCGCGCGCGCCGGGCGACGCTTCCGCGACGCGCTTGCCCATGCCGGAGTGCTGCGAACCCTGACCTGGGAAGATCAGCGCGAGCTTTGCGGGGCGGGGCGGGGTGTGTGGCATATGTGTCTAGCGGGAACGCGTGCCTGCTTGACGGCATGATATCACAGGAGTGGGAAGCGGGAGGCGAGAAACGGGAAACGGGCTCGAGGAGACCGCGAGCGGAGAGGTATGCACGTCAAGTGGCGTACGAAGGGCGTTTGGGGAGCGGGGTATACTGGCGTTTGCCGTGAGTCTGGAGGTTTGTGGTGCGCGGGCGTGATCTTCTCTCCATTGCCGAACTGAGCCCGGACGAGATGGGGCTCATTCTGCGTACGGCGCTGAGTTTGAAGCGCGATGGCGGCGGCGAAGATCTGCTGCGCGGGAAGACGCTTGCGCTGCTCTTCGAGAAGCCATCGCTGCGGACCCGCGTCAGCTTCGATGTGGCGATGGCGGAGCTTGGCGGCCACGCAATCTACTTGAGTCAGGGCGAAGTCGGGCTGGGGCAGCGCGAATCGGTGGCCGATGTGTCGCGCGTGCTGAGCCGCTACGTGGATGTGATCGCGGCGCGCACGTATTCGCACGAAACGCTGCTGGGGCTGGCGCGGCACGCCGACGTGCCGGTGATCAATGCACTGTCTGACGAAGAGCATCCGTGTCAGGCGATGGCCGATCTACTGACGGTGCTCGAGCGTTTCGGCGCGCTGCGCGGCGTGCGGCTGGCGTTCATCGGCGATGGGTTCAACGTCGCGGCGTCGCTCGCGGAAGGATGTGCGCTGACGGGCGTGAACTTCGCGATGGCGTCGCCGGACGGATACAGCCTGCCGGAGCCGACGCAGCGGCTGATCAGCGAACTCGCGACCGCAAACGGCGGCACGGTCGAGTTCTTCGAGACGCCGGCGGAGGCCGTGCGCGGGGCCGACGTCGTGTACACGGATGTCTGGGCGAGCATGGGTCAGGAGGACAGCTACGCAGCGCGCAAGGAGGCGTTCGCCGGGTTCGCCGTCACGGGCGAGCTGATGTCACTTGCGAAGCCGGGCGCGATCTTCATGCACGACCTGCCGGCGCATCGCGGCGAAGAGGTGATGGAGGACGTGATCGAAGGGCCGCAGTCGGTGGTGTTCGACCAGGCGGAGAACCGCCTCCACGCGCAGAAAGCGATCCTGGCGCTCACGACGAGCGACCATGAGTTGTAGGTCGCAGGTATGAGCGACCTGATCAACCTGTTCCGCGACAACTTCGATCAGTTCAACGCGACGTCGGCGATCGACATCACGATCATCTCGCTGATCCTGTTCTGGCTGCTGATGCTGCTGCGCGGCACGACGGCGATGTCTGTCATGCGTGGCGTGTTCATCCTGCTGATCGCGGCGTTCGTACTGGCGCGGATCTTCGACTTGCGCGTACTGAACTTTCTGCTGCGGAACTCGTTCACGGGCATCCTGATCGCGCTGCCGATCATCTTCCAACCGGAGTTGCGTCGGGCGCTGGAGCGCGTGGGCCGCACGGGATCGCGGGCATTCGGAACGAGCGTGAGCAACCTCAGCACGCTCGACGCGGTGACGGACGCCTCGGCGGACATGGCGAGGCAGCGCATCGGCGCTCTGCTGGTGATTGAGCGCGAGACGGGGCTACAGGACTACATCGAGACAGGGATCGCGGTGGACGCGGTGCCCTCGCCGGAGCTGATCGAGGGCATCTTCTTCCCGAACTCGCCGCTGCACGATGGAGCGGTCGTGCTGCGCGGCAATCGCGTGGTCGCGGCGGGCGTGACGCTGCCGCTTTCGGAGAACACACTGCCGGGCGAGTTGGGTACGCGACATCGCGCTGGTCTCGGTATCACCGAGCGAACGGACGCGGTATCGGTGATTGTCTCGGAGGAGACGGGACGGATCTCCGTCGCGGCCGAGGGACGCATGCACACGCGGCTCGATGAGCAGCGACTGCGCGCGCTGCTGGAGCGGCTGCTGGCCGGACGAAACGGAGCGCGATCGTGAACTGGCTCCAGCGCCTACCGGGCGCGCTGCTGTTCTTCGCGCGCGGCGCGTTCACGTCGCTGTTCCGCAACGTCAGCCTCGCGATCGTCTCGGTGGCGCTGGCAGTGACGTTGTGGGTGTTCGTGACAGATCACGAGAACCCGACCGAGGTGCAGACGTTCAACGGATCAATCTCGGTGAAGTTTGTCAACGCGCCGAACGGTCTCGATGTGGCGAACGCGTCGGAAGCGACGGTGCGACTGCGCATCGAGGCGCCGAAGAGCGAGATCAACAAACTGCGCCCGGGCGACTTCGAAGCGACGGTGAATCTTGGCGGCTTTCCGGCCGGCCAGGTGACAGTGCCGGTCGACGCGACATCGTCGAACGGGCGCGTGCACGTGCTGGACGTCGTACCGCCGCGCATCGACGTGACGCTGGAGAGCGTGCGGACGAAGGACGTGCCGGTGAAGGTGTCGCTGGTGGGCGCGCCGCAGCAGGGCTTCGCCGCCGCCGCCGCGACGACCGAGCCTGCGACGGCGACCGTGAGCGGGCCGGAGAGCCTCGTGGCGCTCGTGGATTCGGTCGCGGCGGACGTGTTCTTGACAGGGGTTCATGCCGACGTCAACGAGGATCGCATCGAGTTGAAGCCGCGCGACGCGCGTGGCGGCGAAATCAGCCGCGTGAAGGTGAATCCGGACACGGCGCGTGTCAATGTGGGCATCGAGCAGCGTGAATTCACGCGGACGTTCGTCGTGAGCCCGGCCATCACGGGCGTGCCGGCGGCCGGCTACAGCGTCAGCGGCGTTGCCATCGACCCGGGCACCGTGAGCGTGACGGGGCCGGTCGATGTGCTACAGTCGATTGACGCCGTGCGCGGCATTCCCACCGACGCGATCTCGATTGCCGATGCGCGGGCCGATGTGGTGCGGTCGGCGAACCTCGTCCTGCCGGCCGGGGCGCGGCTGCAGGGTGCGGCCGGAGGCACGGCAGCGCCGCCGAAGATCACCGTCTCGATCAAGCCGGCGAAGGGCGAGCAGACGTTTCGCGTTGTGCCGCAAGTGCGCAATGTGGCGGCGGGGCTGGCGCTGACGCAGGTAGACGCCGTGACCGTGACGCTCGCGGGCGATGTGCCGACGCTGCTGGCGGTCACGCCGGAGTCGATCGTCGTGGTGGTCGACGCGCAGGGATTGGCCGGGGGGCTCCATTCGGTCCCGATGCAGATCACGCCGCCGGGCGGCACGACCGTCATACGCAGCGATCCGGACGAGCTGGGGATCGCATTGATACTGAGGCCATGACAACTACCGCACCGACTTCACGCAAACCCATCGTCGCCATCGTCGGACGGCCGAACGTCGGCAAGTCGGCGCTGTTCAATCGCCTCGTCGGCGGACGGCCGGCGCTCGTCGAAGATCTCGCGGGAACGACGCGCGACCGCATCTACGGCGATTGCGAATGGCGCGCGCGGGAGTTCAAGGTCGTCGATACGGGCGGACTGGAACCGGATGTGCCGGGCACGTACACGCCGCTCGTGCGCGCGCAGGTCGAGTACGCGCTGGCAGAAGCGGACATGGTGCTCTTCGTGCTCGATACGATCGCGGGCATCACCGCCGCGGATCGCGAAGTCGCGGATCTGCTGCGGCGCGCGGCGAAGCCGGTGCTACTGCTCGCGAACAAGGCCGAGAACAAAGAGCGCGAAGAATCGGCGGTGGCGTTCTACGAACTGGGGCTGGGCGAACCGGTGCCGATCAGCGCGCATCACGGGCACGGCGTCGCCGACGTGATGGACATGATCGTCGATTCGCTGCCGCCGTCCGAGCCGGAGGAAGAGACGACGGGGCTGCGGCTGGCGATCGTCGGACGGCCGAACGTCGGCAAGTCGTCGCTGGTGAACGCGATCCTCGGCGAAGATCGCGTGATCGTCAGCGACGTGCCGGGGACAACGCGCGACGTCATCGACACGCCATTCGTGTTCGAAGATCATCCGGTGGTGCTGGTCGATACGGCGGGCCTGCGCCGGCGCGGATCGATCGAGGCCGGTGTCGAGAAGCATTCGGCGCTGCGGGCGCGGCGGGCGCTGGAACGCTCGCAGGTCGCCCTCTGTCTGTTCGATCTGTCGGAGGGCCTCACCGCGCAAGACACGCACGTTGTCGGGTACGCGCTCGACGCGTTCCGCGGCGTGGTCGTGGTGGCGAACAAGTGGGACCTGGTGAAGGACGGCGAGTGGACGGAAGAGGATTGGTCGCGGCGGCTGCGCTGGCAGCTCAAGTTCGCATCGTGGATCCCGATTCGATTCATCTCGGCACTGGACGGCGTTGGTATTGCGGAGTTGCTGCGCACCGCTGTGCAGGTGGGCGCCGAGCGCCAGCGGCACGTCGATACAGGCGCGCTGAACACCGTCATCCGGCGCGCTGTTGCGCAAAAGCCGCCGCCGACACCATCGAAGGGGCATCGCATCAAGCTGCTCTACGTGACGCAGGCGGAGATCGATCCGCCGACGTTCGTCTTCTTCCTGAACGACGCGTCGCTCGTACACTTCGGATACAAGCGGTACATGGAGAACATCATTCGCGGCGCGTTCGGGTTCGAGGGCACGGCGATCAAGCTCGTGTTCCGCGGCCGCAGCGACGATCACGCCGCGGAAGAAGCATCGAAGTACGACCGGCGTACGTAACCTCACCCCGAACCTCTCCCGCCCGGCGGAGAGGGAGGACGGCGGGGCGCCCGCGCTCCATCTTCCGTCGCGTTCCAGACTGCCTCCACTTGATTCTTGCCTCCGCGGCGTGACGGACTCACAGCCGGGGACGGCTGTGCCACTCTTTCAGCATGACAACGCATCGGGAAGATAGTACGCACTGCGGTGCGGCGTAGTACGTTCGTACCTCACCGACTGTGCGCCGTTTGGCTGATACTGCGTCTGTGAGCTAGGCGGAGGTGTCGGCATGAACGGCGAGCGGACGTGGTACTGCAACCGGTGCGGTGGGGCTGGGGATGCGGAGCAGGCGAACTGCCCGCTCTGCGGCGTGCCTCGCGACCACAGCCGGAGCGCTCGTGCCGCTGGCGTGGCGTTTGTTCTGAACGAGGTGGGTGTGAGCCCGCTCGCCGAGATCATCACGGCGCAGCAGCGGGCGCGCATCAGCACGCACTACGAAGATGAGCTGCGGGAGCTCGTGGGGCCGCAACCCGTCAGCACACGGCGGCAGGCGCCGCTTCCGCTTCCGCCGCCGATCGCACCTGCGCCATCGCCGGCGCCTGTCTTTGCATCGGATCCAACGATCGTTGTGCGCCCGCTCGCGACTGCCGCGATCGCCTCGGTCGGCGCGAACCCTGCGAGCGCGCCAGTGGCGCAGCGTACAGCGCCGCCGGTCCCGCCGCGGCCGCCTGCGCCGCCGCGCCAACCGACCGACTGGAGCTGGCTCGTCGAGCAGCAGGCGAACCTCTTCCTCTTTGCGGGCGCGTTTCTGACGGTTGTCGCGGCGCTGATCTACGTCGGGTACTCGGGGCAGGCCGTCGACGGCTCGTTGAAGATGGCGTTGCTCGTCGGCTACACGCTGGCGTTTCTTGCGGCGGGGCTCATCTGCCTGCGCGTGCCGCGCGTGGCGGTCGCAGGACAGGTGTTCTTCGCGGTCGGCGCGTTGCTGGTTCCGCTCTGTTTTGTGGCGGCGCGCAGCGTATTGAGCGACGAGAATCTCGATGCTCGCACGCTTTGGATTGCAGGATCGATCACGGCGGCGACGTTCTACACGTCGGTGGCGTGGCTGGGCGTCGGGCGGCAGTACGCGTTCGGGGCCGGTGTCGCATTCGCGAGCTCGACGCTGGCGATCGTTGTGCGCACGGATGTCGCGCCGGAGTGGATCGGCATCTGCTTCCTGACGCTCGCAGGCGCGATGACGCTGGTGAGCACGTTCGGTCCGGCGACGTTGCGCGCGCGGACGGCCGCCATCTGGTCGTTGCAGGCGCACGTCATCGCCGCCGGCGCAATGGCGTTCACGCTGCTGCTCGCGCCGTTCGCGCACACGTATCACCGCGGAAACGAGTACGGCTTCCACACCGCGACGCTCTGGTTCTTGCCGATCACGTTCCTCGCGGCGTCCGCCTACGCAGCGCTGCCGACCGTCCTACGGAAGCAGGTGCCTGCGGGCCTGGCGCTGATCGCGACGTTCTCGGGCGCGTTCGTTTCCGTGGTGTACGCGATCGATGTCGCGGCCGAATACTACGCAATTGCCTTCGCGGCGCTGGCTGTTGTGCTGGGGCTGCTGGCATCTCCTGCGAAGTCCGCCGCGATCGCGGAACGATTGCCGGCGCGATTCGGCGCGACGCTTCGTGATGCGGGTGTGGGCGCGACGGCGGTCTGCGCGCTCTTGGCGCTGGCCGTGCTGCGGGCGGCAGCGGCGAACGGCGCGTATCGCAAAACCTATCACGTCGAAACGCACTGGTTCGTCGCGATTGCTGCGGTGCTGGTGCTGGTGTTCTACGCGATCGACGCGTTCGGCCAGCGAACGCGCGAGGGCGTCGGCGGGCTCGCTCTGGCGCTGACGGCGTTGTGCGCGTCGGTGGTCTACGCGCTCGATGTGAGCGGCGAGTACTACGCGTTCGCGCTGATCGCGCCGGCGCTGGCGCTCGCGGCGGCAACGCTTTGGGCGCCGGAACGGGTGATCGCTCGGCTTGCGGCGGAGTGGCGGAGCGACGTGATCATCTTCGGGCGCATGGCCGCGACAGCGGGCATCGGTGTGGCGCTCGCGGCGGCGATCGCGAGTGGCAGCACCAACGCGACGTACGCGCCGCAGTTTCGCGTGTTCCTGCCGATCGCGTTTGCGGCGGCCGCGGCGTTCTTCTGTATCGATGCGGCGCGCGGACGGCGCATCGACACGTCGGCGGCGTTGCTGCTGGCGATCAGCGGCGCGATCGTCAGCGTGGCGTACGCATTCGACGCGGAGGCGGCGTACTACGGCGCGGCGTTCGCGGCGGCGGGCGCGGCGCTCGCGCTTGGCGGGCGAGCATGGACGCCGCGCTGGCTCGACGAGCGCGTGCGCGACGTACTTTCTGCCACGGCGTTCACGATCGCCTGGCTGCCGTTCGAAGGTGCATACGCGACTGCACCGCGCGTCGGCGCAGGCGTTCACCTTGCGGCGGCGGTGTTCTACTCGCTGGCAGCGGTGTTCCAGCGCAGCGACGTGACCTTCGAGCGCTTCCTGGAGATGCCGCAGGCGGCGCGGGTGCGCGTGACGGTCGGCTGGCTGTACGCGGCGGGCCTCGTGGCGACGATTGGCTACCTGCACCTGCTCAACAGCTTGCCGGGCGACGACACGGTGGACGACGTGCTGCGACTCGGCTACCCGATGCTGGCCGCAAGCCTGGCGTTTGCGGTGGTCGGCATGGCGACGCGCTGGCTACGGCCGGAGTTCCGCATGCATCTGTACGTGATGTCGCTGATCGCGGCAGTGATTTCGCTGACGACGCCGGCGAGCGCGGACACGCTGTCGTTGATGCTGTCGGCGTACGTCGCGGCGTCGCTGGCGCTGGCGCTGTTCGACGACGAACCGCTGCTTGCGGCGCCGGCGGCCGCGTTCGGGTTCGGCGCGATCGCCGCATGGCGCGCGCACTTCGATGCGACGGCGTCGGTACTGCCGATCGCGTTCGGGAGCGTCGCGATCGTGACAGCGGCCGCGAGCGTCGCGCTGCGGTCGAGGGCGCGGTGGAGGACGGCGGCGGGCGTGTGCTCGGCGATCTATGCCGTCGCGGCGCCGGCGACAGGGTTCGTCGTGCTGTCGTCGCTTTCGCACCACGGCTACGTGAACGGCACGGCCTTCTTCGAGACGGCGCTATACGAATGGTCAACGCTGTCGGTGGCGCTGCTCGGCGCGCTGATGCTCGGCGCGGCGGCGAGCACCGGGCGGCGATGGATCATCGTGCCAGCGACGGCGACGCTGACGATTGCACTGCTGCTACAGATCGGGCGCTTCGATCCGGAGAACCCGCAAGCGTACACGGCGGTCATCGGCGCGTACCTGGTGCTGCTCGGACTGTTCGGACTGTGGAAGTTCCGGCTGATACCGGAACTGGAGGAGGCGGCGCCGTTCGTCGAGGCGATCGGCGCAGCGTTCATCATGGTTCCGTCGATGATCCAGTCGCTGCACGCCGGCGGTCGCTACGAGTGGATCGTGCTCGCCGAGGCGATGGCGTTTTTCGTATCGAGCGTTGCGTTGCGGCGGCGCGGCATGCTGTCGGCGGCGATCGTGGCGATGGTGCTGATCGCGTCGCGCGTCCTGTTCGATGCGGTAAACGCGCTGCCGAACTGGGTGGTGGTGATGCTTGCCGGGATGGCGCTGCTTGGGATCGGCATGGGCATCCTGCTGGCACGCGAGCGCTGGGGTCGCGTGCAGGAATTGGTTCTGGGGTGGTGGGCGCACACGGAGACGGCGGCGCCGTAGGCGGAGAGCGACGAGCATGCGATTGGCGCTCGGGTTCGTGGCCTTGGACGCGGGCTGATGCCCGCGCTCTGAGACCCTCCGTTCGGTGCTACAGTTCAGCATCGGGCCGCGGGTGAACCCCAAATCACGGAGGGCGCGCATATGTGGTGGGCGATCGTCGTCAGTGCGCTGATTGGGTACGCGCTCGGTTCGGTGCAGTTCGGCATCATCGTTGGGCGGATCACGCGCGGCGTCGACATTCGCGACTACGGCAGCGGCGCGACGGGCGCGACGAACGTCATCCGCACATCGGGCGCGAAGGCCGGCGTGCTGGTGATCATCCTCGATATCGCGAAGGGCATCGCGCCGGTGTACATCGGTATCGCACTGGGGCATGCGGCCAGCATCGACCACGACGCGCGTGCGTGGGCTGCGGCCGCTGGAGCATTCGCCGCGGTCTGCGGTCATGTGTGGCCGATCTGGGCCGGGTTCCGCGGCGGCAAGGCCGTCGCGAGCGGGTTCGGCGCGGCGCTGGCGATGAATCCACTGGCGGCTGTTGCGCTCATTCCTATTGCGGCGATCGTTGTCGCGGGCACACGGACGATGTCGTTGATGTCGATCACGATGGCGCCGGCGATGGCGGTGCTGTTTATGGTGCTGGCGGCGCTGGGCATCAGCCCATGGGCGTACGCGGCGTACGCTACCGGCGCGTCGGCGATCATCTTGTACAAGCATCGGCCGAACATCTCGCGATTGCTCGCGGGGACGGAGCCTCGGATCGGGCGTGGTGGCGAGAAGCGTGGCGATGTCGCGGCGCCCGTTGTGCGTGAGGAGACTGCTGCTCGGCGGTAGTGCGGCGCGTTGTGCGCGCACGCGATCGATATACGTAGGTCGCTGGCAGTACTGCGTCCGTCCGGCGTTGCCGGACCACAGCCGACGGCGGCTATGCCACGCGCTTCGCGTCTCGTAGTCAAACTCCATGAGAAGACCGCGCGGACTGAAGTCCGGGCTACGGTGCTACTCGGTGGAATCTCAATTCGTGTTGGTCTCGACTGTACGCAAACGTTCCGCGATTTCGACGCAGAGGAGACCGGCGGCGTTGACGAGGATGACGAGGACGGCTGTCGCGAAGCCGGTGGAGGCGCCTTGCGCGGCGGTGGCGCCGGCGCGTTTGGCGAGGGCGGAGAAGCCGGTTTCGCGCACGCCGAAGCCGCCGAGCGTAATCGGCGCGACGATCGTGATGGCGACGAGCCACGTCGTGAACGCCCAGTACCACCACGAAATGTGGACGCCGAAGGCGTTTCCGAGCAACGCAATCGTCGTCACGTTGAGGCCCTGGATGATCAGCGAGAAGACGACCATGCGGTAGACAGCGATGAGTTCGCGCCGATGCGCGAGCAGGTTGCGAATGAAGTGGTCCTGGCGCACGGCCGGTAACGGGAGCCGCGGCAAGATCAGGGCGAGCAGCCCCGCCGCCACGACGCCCGCCATCAGCGCGAGCAGCCCGAGGACAACATTGCCGTAGTAGAACGCCGCGCCGATAGCGGCGAGAATCGTCATCGCACCGTAGCCCGTTGCGCGCTCGTACAGCACGCTCATCGTGACGTCAGCGGCGCGCGCGTCGGCTTCGCGCTGGATGCGGTAGACGCGATAGACATCGCCGCCGACGCCCGTCGGCAGCACATTGCTCAGCAGGTTGCCGACGCAGTAAGCGCGAATGACGGGGAGCAGGCGTACGTTCACGTCGCGCGCGCGGAGGAGCACGCGCCACTTGACGACGACGAGGGCCTGCACGGCAACCGAGACACCGAGCGCCGCGAGCAGCAGCCACGGATCGGCGTCGCGGGCGGTATCGATGAGTTCGCCGGGCGAGAGTGTGTAGACGAGGCCCGCGACGATACCGAGGGTAGCAAGGATGCGCAGCGCCGCGAATGGGCGACCGGAAAAGAAGCCGCTCTTCGCGGCGTCAGATCCGGCGGCCGCGCTTGCGTCGATGCCCAAGTATGCTCTGTAGAATCCCCAGCGACGCCAGCACCGTAATCAACGAGCTGCCGCCCTGGCTGACGAGTGGCAACGGTACGCCCGTCACCGGCACCAGTCTAATGTTTACGCCGATGTTCACAAACACCTGAAAGAGGATGAAGACCATGACGCCGACGGCGATCAACCTGCCGAAGGCATCATCGGCGAGTCCGGCGACGCGGAGGCAGCGGAACAGCAACGCGATAAACAGCCCGAAGAGGATCATCGCGCCGATGAAGCCGAGTTCTTCGGCGCCGACGCTGAAGATGTAGTCGGTCGTCTGCGTGCGAAGGTAATCGAGCTGCGTCTGAGAGCCGTGTGTGAAGCCTTTGCCGAACCAGCCGCCGGAGCCGATGCTGATTTCGGCCTGGAGGATGTTGAAGCCGGTTCCGAGCGGATCCTTGTTCGGATCGAGCCAGATATCGATGCGATCGCGCTGGTAGTTCTGGGCGAAGACGACGGCGAGCGGCGTCAGCGCGAGCGTCGCGGCGAACAGCCCGATGAGATGCGCGGGGCGGACGCCGGCGATGAGGATCATGCCGAGCCACATCACTCCGAAGACCAGCGCCGAGCCGAGGTCGGGCTCGACAAGCACGAGCGCTGCGGGGACGGCCGCGATCGCCATCGACGTGAGGAAGACGCGCAGGGACTGCATGTTCTCCTCGTTGTCGGAGAAGTATTTCGCCAGCATGATGACCGCCGCGACCTTCGCGATCTCCGACGGCTGCACCTGCGTGCCGAAGATGACGATCCAGCGGCGCGAGCCATATGCGCTTGCGCCCACGACGAGCACGAACAGCAGTGCGGCGATCGAAACGGCGTAGAGCGTGAGGCTGAGCGGGCCGAATGCGCGGTAGTCGAAGCGCGAGAGGACGAGCATCGCGCCGAGTCCGACCGCCGCGAAGACGATTTGACGCGACACCGGGTGCGAGAGCGCCTGGCTCGGCGAACCGTACGTCGTCAGGCTGCCGCTGTAGATGAGGAGGGCGCCGTACGTGGTCAGGCCGAGCGCCGAGAGCAGCAGAATGAAATCGAATTCACGCGTCGGCGTATTGCGGAGATTCACGGCGTCACCCCGACGGGTGCGGGCGCGCCGGCATCTGTCTGCTGCTTCGATCGGTGGTAGTAGTAATCGAGGATCTTCGCGCCGAGCGGTGCGGCGTTGGTGGCGCCGACGCCGCGTTCGAGAAACACCGTGACGGCGACCTGAGGGTCGTCAGCAGGCGCGAAGCCGCTGAACCACGCGTGCGTTTCGTATGAGCCGTCGGCGAAACGCGGCCCGAACTCGGCGGTGCCCGTCTTGCCGGCGATCTTGAGGTCGGGCAACGACGCCAGATTCGCGCTGCCCCACGACACCGCCTGCGTCATCGCGTCGCGCAGGATCGCGAGGTTCGCCGGACTGACGCCGACGTTGCCTTCGATCTTCGGTGCGGCGGGGACGATGACGTGCTGCTGCGCGTCGCGGACTTCGCGCACCACGCGCGGCGTGAGCAGCGTGCCGCCGTTGGCGACGGCGGCCGTGACGCGGATCATCTGAATCGGCGTTGCAGCGACGAATCCCTGGCCGATGCCCATGTTGTACGTATCGCCGAGGAACCAGTCGTCGCCGAACGTCGCTTTCTTCCACGCGGTGTCAGGGATGTTGCCGTCGGCCTCGCCGGCGATGTCGATGCCGGTCCTGCGGCCGAGGCCGAACTGACGAGCGTACCGTGCCAGACGTTCGACGCCGAGGCCGTCGAAGTTCTGGCCGTAGGCGTGGTAGCCGCCCGACAAGTAGTAGAAGTAGACGTCGGACGACATGGCGACGCCGCCATAGAAATTGAGCGTGCCCAGCGTGCGCCAGTCCTTGAACGTGTAGATGACCGACGGATCGTACTGGTTCGGGATATTGATGTAGCCGTTGCTGGTGATCGTGGTAGAGGGGACAGCTACGCCCTCTTGCAGTGCCGCGGCGCCGGTGATCTGCTTGAAGATCGAACCGGGCGCGTACTGCTCAGACAGCGCGTGGTTGACGAGCGGCTTCTTCGGATCGTCGAGATATTGCTGGAGCTTCGCTTCATCGATCTTGCCGGAGAAGATGTTGTTGTCGTACATAGGCAGCGACACGAGCGCGAGCACCTCGCCGGTGTGGACGTCCATGACGATGGCCGCGGCCTGACCGCCATCAGACGCGGCCTGCACCATTTCGGTCGCTTTCTTCTGCAGGTCGAGATCGATCGAGAGGACGAGGTCGTTACCGGGCTTGGCCGGATCTTCGCCGAGGGTTCGCAGTTCGCGCCCGGTGGCGTCTTTCTCGATCTCTTTGCGGCCGACCACGCCGCGAAGATAGCGCTCGTACGTCGCTTCGACGCCGGCCTTGCCGATCCGATCGCTCGCAACGTAGCCGCGATCCTTCAGCGTCACGAAGTCTTCTTCGTCGACGCGGCCGGTGTAGCCGAGGACGTCGCTCAGCACGTCACCGGCGAGATACCTGCGGACGGGATCGACGACGACTTGCACGCCGGGCAGCATCGGGAGCTGCTCGCGCAGGTGAAATGCTGCTGCTTGATCGAGGCCGTCTTTGATGATGACGGGCGCGAACGGATCCTTCGACTTGCGCGCCGCCTCGATGCGCAGGGCCGTCTCGAGCGCGGGGACGCCGAGCAAGCCTTCGAGGCCCTTCGCGATCTGGTCGTCGCTGCCCTCCGGGATATCGGCGGCGACGATGGCGGCGGAGAAGCCGGGGACGTTGGCGACGACGGCCACGCCGTTGCGATCGTAAATGCCGCCGCGCGACGGGATCACCGGCTCGATTCGGAGTTGGTTGAGTGCGGCGCGTTGCTGGAAGTGGCTGCCCTGAACGAGTTGGAGTCTCCCGAGTTGGATAGTAAGCGCCGCGAAGGCCGCGAGGACGACGAGGCGCAGTATCCAGAGCTTCTGACTGACCTGCTGGCGCGGATCCGCAGTCTCGGCGTGCTCAGCACGCCAGCGGCGACGACGGTTGCCTGCGAGTATCCCCATGTTGCCCTTCGGCGCCGCGGCGGCGGCCAGCGCGCGACGATTTCGCGCTAGTACGCGAGCCTGTTGTGTCGGCTGGACGGCTTCGCGAGCCGCATGACGACGTAGACCGGCGGCGTGATGATCACGTTGACGAGCGCGGCGGGTATCACGGCGCTTCGCAGCGCGGCGATGACGTCGTAGCCGCCGCCCGTTGCGACGAGGCTGGCGACAATGATCGATTCGTACGCGACCGTCGCCGCAGCGACGAGCGCCAGCACAAGCAGCAGGTCGCTGTGAATGACGTGCATCTCGCGCAGCAGGCCCAGGCCGACGATCGGGAGCAGCGCCAGCAGCACGAGGCCGGGCGTCTGTAGTCCCACGAAGCCTATCGTGATGCCGGCGACGGCTATCATCGGCAGCACGTCGTCGAGACCGCGTACCACCAGCCACGATACGAGCAGGACGAGCAGAAGGTTTGGTGTGGCGCCCACGACCTTGAACTGCTGCATCGAAGACGCTTGTAGCAGCGCGAGAGCTAGCGCGACCGCGGCGCCCGTCCAGTAGCGCATTAGGGCTTCTCCAGTTTGTGCGGCACGAAGCTCGTCAGCACCAACACGTATTCGATGTTCGAGAGGCTGGCGAGGTGGTCGACGCTGACGCGCTGGAAGAGATCCTGCTCGGTCTTCGCGACGGTTGCGACGCGTCCGATGACGATGTTCGGCGGATATCCGCCGCCTACACCCGATGTCAGCACGAAGTCGCCCTGCTTGACTGCGGCGCCTTGCCCGACGAACTCCATGTTCAACGAAGCATCGTAGTTGCCGGCGACGACGCCCTCGGATCGCGATTCCTGCACGATGGCGCTGACGGCGCTCTTCGGGTCGGTAATCAGCGTGATCCAGGAATAGCTATCGAACGCCTTCGTGATCGTGCCAACGAGGCTGCGGCCTTCGGAGACGACGATCTGTCCTTCGTGCACACCATCGGACGTGCCGCGATTGATTGCGATGATCGAGCGCACGCTGCTGGTATCGCGGGAGACGACCGACGCCGCGACGAAGACATCGTTCGGGAACGCCTGCCGCACAGTGTTGAGATCGATCGCGCTCTGCTGCTGGATCGCGTCTTCGCGCGCGCGAGCGAGGTCGTTCGTGAGGCGTTCGTTATCGTCGCGCAGCTTGCGGTTCTCTGCGGAGAGCGCGCCGGCATCCGTGATGTTGTTCACCCAATCGGCGACGGGGCGCGTGACGCTGCGCATCACAGACTGCACGGGCGACGTGACGTTGAGGGTGACGTTCTCAACAGGATCGAGGACGGTGAGGCGACTGGCCGCCATCAGAACGAAGGCAGCAATCGCGATGAAGCCGGTCCAAGCCAGCGTGCGTGGGGTCATGCGCAGCGTCTCCTGCCGTCGAGTCGGCGCCGCAAATGGTCGTGCGCGAGCGGCGTTGCCCCGCATCCGCAAGCGCACGATGAAGTGGTGAGAGTCCCGACGAGTATAGCCCAAGGCTCGGGCGCGAGAGAATACGCGGAGTTTCGGACGTGTTAAGCCCGGCGGCGCCGTACTACGTCGTCTTCGTGTGTTCGGTGACGCCTTGAAGCAGTTCTATGGCATGGGGAAGGACATCCAGGACGGCGCCGAGGCTCTCACGGACGCCCTTCTCGCTGCCGGGCAGGTTGATGATCAGCGTGCTGCCTCGGACCACGGCGACGGCTCGGCTGAGCATCGCTTTCGGCGTGTGGCGCATGCCTTCGGCGCGCATCGCTTCGGCGATGCCCGGCGCGCGGCGCTCGGCGACGGCCAACGTGGCTTCCGGCGTGACGTCGCGGGCGGCGAGACCGGTGCCGCCGGTTGTGAGGATAAGGTCGATGCCGCCGCCGTCGCACCAGTCGCGTAGCTTCGCGGCGATGACGTCGCGTTCGTCGGGGACGATCTCGTAGCGCCCGACTTCCCCACCGACTCCCACGAGGAGTTCGCGAATGGCCGCGCCGCTCGTGTCTTCGCGCTCGCCGCGGCTGCCAGCATCGCTGACGGTGAGGATTCCTGCTCGGATCATGTCGCAATCGTAGCAGGCGGCGCGCGTCGGATGCCGGTGTCTGGCGGCATTGCGATAGTGTGGGTCTGAATATGGTGAGTTATGGGAAAAATATCTGCATAAGCACTTGACATCAGACCAATGAGTGGTAGAATCTGGGAGTTCGTGGGAAATCTGGCTACGGATGGACCCGATGAGCACCCGGCAGGACACGCGACCCAGTGTTATTCCTCGGAACCTTCGACTATGCGATGGACGAGAGGGGACGGCTTCCGCTCCCTCCACGCTATCGCGACGCCTTCCGGGATGGGATCGTGCTCAGCCAGGGTTCCCCGGACCGGTGCCTGCGCTTGTATACGGAAGCGGCCTTTACGGCGCTGGCGTCCGAATATACGGCCGAATCGGCGGTGCGACGGGCTGGTCGCGACCTGCGAGCAGTGTTCTTCTCCCGCTCGCTGCACGCCGAGCTGGACAAGCAGAATCGGATTCTCATTCCCGCGCCGTTGCGCGAGTTCGCCGGGCTTTCAGCCAAGGTGTTGGTGGTGGGCGCGGGCGAGTATCTGGAGATCTGGTCCCCAGCTTCCTACGAAGCGGAAATGGTGCGGGTCGACGAGCAGCTTCCGGCCTTGCTGGAGTCGATCGAACCGCGACAGCGTTAGTTATGTCGAGTGTGACGCACATTCCGGTGATGCTGAACGAAGTGCTGGACGCACTCGATGTGCGGCCAGGTGGACGTTATGTCGATTGCACGCTCGGAGGCGCCGGGCACGCGGAGGCAATTCTGGAGCGAGCACAGCCGGGCGGCACGCTTCTGGGCATCGATGCCGACGCCTCCGCAATCGAGCGGGCGAAGGCACGGCTGGCTCCCTTCGAGGGCGCCGCCAAGTACTTGCAGGGCAACTTCCGCGATGTCGGCGACATCTGTCGTCAGCTGGAGTTCGCTCCCGTGAACGGTGTGCTGATGGATCTGGGGCTTTCGTCGTATCAGCTGGCCGAAGGAGATGGATTCAGCTTCCGGAGCGACACGCCATTGGACATGCGCTTCGGCGGAGACGGGATCACCGCCGAGGAGATCGTCAACACGTACAGCGAGGCCGAGTTGGCCGACCTGATCTTTCAATATGGAGAGGACCCGGCGAGCCGCAGGATCGCCCGCCGGATCGTTGCGAGCCGTCCGCTACGGACGACCGCTGAATTAGCCAAAGCCGTCGAGCAGGCCGTGGGTAGGAGAGCACAGGTGAACACCCACCCCGCCACCAGGACGTTTCAAGCTCTCCGCATTGCGGTCAATCAAGAGTTAGCTTCGCTAACCACCGCACTTCCTCAGGCCCACGGCCTGCTCGGCTTTGGGGCACGGCTTGCCGTGCTCAGTTACCACTCGCTGGAGGACCGCATCGTGAAGGAGTACATCCGCCGCGAATCGCGGGACTGCATCTGCCCTCCGGGACTGCCGGAGTGCCGGTGCGAGCACAAGGCGACGCTGCGTCCCGTTACGAAGGGCGCACTGAAGCCGACGCTCAGCGAGATCGCGGCGAACCCGCGCGCGCGGAGTGCGAAGTTGCGGGCCGCAGAGCGTATCACCGAATACGCGGCATAGGAGGCGCTGATGGCGGCGCTTCACCGGCCGGCTCTTGCGGCACCTCGCCTTCTCCGGAGGCCGCGCACGGGAAAACTGATGCTTGTCGGCGCGATCGCGCTCGTGATCATTGCCGCGGGATTTCAAGTGAACCAGTTCAGCCGGCTGACGAGCACGGGCTACCAGATCAACGATTTGAACAAGCAGCGCGCCAATCGCGAAGCGGCGAATCACGCGTTAGAGGCCGAAGTAGCGCAGCTCTCGTCGTTGGCGCGGGTCGATTGGGAATCGCGCACGCGGCTGCATTTGGAGCCGGCGCAGCAGAAGTTGTACCTGACGGTGAACCACAGCGTGCCGGACCGGCAGACATTGCCGACGCGCTTCCTGCCGCCGGAGCCCGCGCTGGCGGGACAGGCGGGAGATCCGTTATGGAAGCGCCTGCTCAAGTCGTTGCCGTTTTTCTAGTGAGCGAGATGTCTCGCGCGTGGTGAGGGTGTAGATGTTCGGACAGCGCGGGCGGATGAATCGGCGTCTGTGGACGCTCGCCGCGATCTTCGCGCTGGGCGGCGCGGCGCTGACCGCGCGCATTGCGTATGTACAGCTGATGCACGCCGACCACTACCGCGCCGTGGCGAACAACGAACACTTCGGCCAACAGGAAGTGCGCGCGGCGCGCGGCGCGATCCTCGATCGCAACGGCTATCCGCTGGCGACGACGGTCGACGCGTTCGATGTGTTCATCAATCGCGCGGACTGGCAGAGCCTGGATGATGCGCGCAAGGCCGCCGCGACGATCGGGCCGCTGATTGGCCAGAAGCCCGACGATCTGGTGAACGAAGTACGCAAAGAAAACAAGGGCATCTACCTGGCGTACGCGGGTCTGGACTTCGCGAAGGGCTCTACAGTGCACAACACGGACGCCCCTGGCTTGCGGATGGTGCAGACGACGAAGCGCTTCTATCCGGAGGGCGATCTCGCATCGACGTTGCTGGGGTTCGTCGGGCGCGATCACTCGGGATTGACGGGGGTCGAGCACGACTTCGAGCGCGAACTGGGCGGCATCCCGGGCACGATCTACTTCGAGCGCGACAGCATCGGCAACAAGCTCTCGCTGGGCGCCGAGCGCATCGGCCAAGAGCCGAAGGCCGGCGGCGACATCAAGCTGACAATCGACCGCTACATCCAACGCCTCGTCGAGGGCGAACTCGAGATGCAGATCGCCAAGACCGGCGCGCTTGGCGGCTCGATCATCGTGATGGCGCCGAAGACGGGCGCGCTGCTTGCGGTTGCGAGCAATCCTGGCTTCAAGCTCTCGCAGCTGGACTTGAATCATCCGGATCAAGCGCTCTTCCGCGACCGCGCGGTGACCGACGTGTACGAACCCGGTTCGGTGTTCAAGACGCTGACGGCATCGATGGCAATCGATTTGGGGTTGGTGACACCGGAGAGCACGTACGACGACACCGGCGCGGCGTACATCGGACCATCGACGATTCGCAACTGGGACTACAGCGTCAACGGCATCACATCGGTGACGCAGATCTTGCAGCGCAGCCTGAACACCGGCGCGGTGTGGATGAGCGGGCTGATTGGGCCGGACGCGTTCTATCGCTACATGCGGAACTTCGGCATCGGCGAGGCGACGCATGTCGGCCTGGGCGGCGAGCCGGACGGGCTGGTGCGCACGAACACCGACCCGGCGTGGACGGATGTCGATCTCGCGACGAACGCCTTCGGCCAGGGCATCGCGGCGACGCCGCTGCAGGTGATCACGGCGATTTCGTCGATAGCAAACGGCGGCAAGTTGATGCGGCCGTACGTGGTGCAGGAGATGGAGACGCCGGAAGGCGCGCGCGCGTTCAGCCCCGTCGTCGTGCGACAGGTGATGAGCCAGCAAACGGCGGCGACGGTAACCGATATGATGAATCAGGTGGTCGAGGGCAATCCAGGCCATCTGGCGGCGATCAAGGGCTATCACGTCGCCGGCAAGACCGGCACGACGACGGGCGCCACGCTGGCGGACGGCGCCGTGCATGACGGCAACGTCGCTTCCTTCATCGGCTTTGCGCCGGTAGCCGACCCGAAGATGATCGTGCTGGTGAAGCTCGACTTCAAAGAGGACCGGCTTGGCGGCCAGGTCTCGGCGCCGGTGTTCGCAGACCTCGCGCCCAGCATCCTCGCATACCTCGGCGTGAAGCCGGACGGCCCGCAGCTCGTCGCGACGGGGCCGTAGCGAACGCCGCGCGCACATACGGATCGACGCCATGACGGCGCCCGTTGCGGCGCAGTCGCGGCACGAGCAGTCGTCGACGCAGACAAGTTCATGAGGGTGCGGCTTCCGCACCACACGATGCCGCTGGCAGGCCGGCACCGCACATGATCACCGCGAAAGAACTCGCCACCGCACTTCGCCCCGCGTTGATCCGCGCGCCCTCTGTCGGGCCGATGCGGTTTCGCCACGCCGTCGTCGATTCGCGCAAGGCGGGGCGCGGCGACATCTTCGTGGCACTGAAGGGCGACAACGTCGACGGCCACGACTACGTGAGCGATGCCGCACAGCGGGGCGCGGCCGCGGCGATCGTCGAGCGCGCGGTGGACGCTGATATCGCGCAGTACGTCGTGCCACACGCGCTGCTGGCGCTGCAAGATCTGGCGCGGCTGCGACGGACATCCCGGCCGCGGCTACGCGTGATCGCCGTGACGGGTAGCGTCGGCAAGACGACGACGAAAGAGTTGACGGCGGCCGTACTGGACGTGAGCTACCACGTGCTGAAGAACGAAGGCAACTTGAACAGCGAGATCGGCCTGCCGCTGGTGCTGCTGGAGGCGACGCGCAAGCACAATCGCGCGGTGCTGGAGATGGGGATGTGGGCGCGCGGCGAGATCGCATTGCTGTGCGACATCGCGCAGCCGAACACAGGCATCGTGACGAACATTGGGCCATCGCACATGGAGCGGCTGGGGAGCATCGAAGCGATCGCTGACGCGAAAGCGGAGCTGGTGGAGGCGCTGCCGGCCGACGGCGATGCGATCCTCAACATCGATGACCCGCGCGTTGCGGCGCTCGCCGAGCGGACGAACGCCAACGTGACCACGTACGGCATCTCCGCCGAGGCGGATGTGCGCGCAGAAGACATCGACAGTCGCGGCCTTGCCGGGGTGCGCTTCACGCTGGTGCACGAGGGCGATCGCGCGGCCGTGTATTCACGGCTGCCGGGGCGGGCGATGGTGCACAACGCGCTCGCGGCGGCGGCCGCCGGGCTGATGGACGGCATTGCTCTCGATGACATCGCCGAAGCGCTGACCGAGACGCAGATCCCGACGCGGCTCAACGCGCATCACGGCTTCAACGGCTCGACGATCATCGACGACACGTACAACGCGAGTCCGGATTCGATGCGGGCGGCGCTAGACCTGCTGGGCGAGGTAGCAGGACGCAAATTTGCAGTGCTGGGAGATATGCGCGAACTAGGCGACGCCGGTCACGACGGCCACATACAGATCGGCCGGCGCGCCGCCGAGATCGCCGACGTGATCTTCGCAGTCGGCGACCTGGGGCGTTGGATCGGCGATGCGGCATTTCAAGCGGGGCACGGCGACGTACATATTGTGATGGATAAGTCGGAGATCGCAGCGGCGCTGTTGCCGCAACTCGCGCCGGGCGACGTCGTGCTGGTGAAGGGATCGCGCGCGCTGGCGCTGGAAACGGTCGTGCGCGAGTTGGAGGTCGAAGCGTGACGTACGCGCTGCTCTTCGGTTGTCTCGCCGCGATCGCATCGGCCGTGATCGGCGGGCCGTTCGTGTCGTTTCTGCGAGAGCGGAAGATCGGCAAGGCGATCAGCACCGACGGGCCGGAGTCGCATCTTTCGAAAGCGGGAACGCCGACACTCGGCGGACTGCTGATCGTCGGCGTCAGCGCCGCGTTCACATTGATCGCCGCAATACCGAAAGACAGCGACGTATGGCTGCCACTCGTCGTGATGCTCGTGCTCTGCGCGATCGGCTTCTACGACGATCTCGGCACGTTGGTCGATCGCGAGCAGCGCGAGGCGCACGACCGCAAGAGCATGATTCTCAAACTGATCGGCTATGCGGCTGTGGGGCTCATCGCTTCGTGGGTGTTGTACGACCGCTTCGACGCACCACTGCTTCTGGTGCCGCACCACCTCGGCGCGTACGACATCGGGCCGGCGTACATCATCATCGCCGCATTCGTGATCATCGCGACGACGAGCGCGGTGGGCGTGACGGACGGGCTGGACATGCTGTGCGGCGGCACGTCGGCGGTAGCGTTCGCCGCGTTCGGTACGATCGCGTTGATGCAGCACCAGACGGGCGTCGCGACGTTCTGTTTCGTGACGGTGGGCGCGCTGTTGGGCTTCCTCTATTGGAACACGTACCCGGCGCGGATCTTCATGGGCGATACAGGCTCAATCGCCCTTGGCGGGTCGCTGGCTGTCGTCGCGCTGATGACGGGTTGGTGGCTGCTGATCCCTGTCATTGGCGTCGTGTTCGTCATGAATATCGCGGCGGACGTGATCCAGATCGGCTCGTTCCGGCTGCGCGGCAAGCGCGTGTTCTTGATGGCGCCGATCCACCATCACTTCGAAAAGCTTGGCTGGCACGAGACGACCGTGACGGCGCGGTTCATCGCGCTGGGCGTGGTCGGCGCGATGATCGGTGTGGCGCTGGCGGCGTGGTGACGGCTTCGAAATGCGGTTCGCATTGCTTGACAAGGAATTGATAACGTGATATGACAGGTGAGCGAGACTTCCTGGTGGGGAAACGGGTGACCGTGATCGGTCTCGGCATCGAAGGCGTGGATGTAGCGCGATATGCGGCGACGCACGGCGCGACTGTCACGGTTTTCGATTCCAAATCTCCCGCTGCCCTCACCGAGCGCATGACGCAGCTCGAGGGCCTACCTATCGAATACGCACTTGGCCGGCCGCAGCGCGTTGAGGACATCGCCCAGAGCGATATCATCTTCGCTTCCCAGTCCGTGCCCCTCACCCTCGCCGCGTTCGAAGCTGCGCGCGAGCGCGGCGTACCCGTCAGCTCGATGACCCGCTACTTCCTCGAACACTGCCCGGGGCCTACGATCGGCATCACTGGCAGCAGTGGCAAGACGACGACGACCAGCCTCGTGGCGGCGATGATGGCCGCGGACGGCCGCGCGTATCGCGTTGGCGGCAACATCGGCACCGGCCTGCTAGGGCTGTTGGACGGCATCGACGAGCGCACGTGGACCGTTATGGAAATCAGCCACACGCAGCTCCAGCTCGTCGACCGCAGCCCGCACATCGCGGCCGTCTTGAACGTGACACCGAACCACCTCGATCAGTTCTCGTGGGACGCGTATGTCGCGCTGAAGCAGAAGCTCGTGCAATACCAGACCCCCGGCGATTATGTCGTTCTGAACTTCGACGACCCGCTGAGTGCCGGCATGGCTGACCTCACGCCGGCCGCAGCCTCGTTCTTCACGCTGGGTGACCGGGTGCCCGGAAACGGCGCCTTCGTGCAGGATCGAGCCGTCTTCCTGCGCCACGACAGCATCGAGACGATGGTGCTTCCGCTCGACGAGATTCCGCTGCGGGGCATGCACAACGTCGCGAACGTGCTCGCCGCGACGGCGATCGCCGCCGCTGCCGGCGTATCTGTCGATGCGATTGCGCTGGCGATCCGCTCGTTCCAGGGCGTAGCGCATCGGTTGGAGGTCGTCGGCGAAGTCGATGGCGTGCGTTACGTCAACGACAGCATCGCGACGACGCCGGAGCGCACGCTCGCAGGCATCCGTTCGTTCGACGAGCCGATCGTGCTGCTGCTGGGTGGCAAAGACAAGAATCTGCCGCTGGACGAGCTGGCACAGGAAGCGCTGCGGCGCTGCGTGGCCATCGTGTTCTTTGGCGCGGACGGCGCGCTGTTTGAAGCGGCGGTCGAGGCGAACGCGGCATTGGTATCGCAAGACGAGCGGCCGCAGATGGCGCGCGTCGCAACGCTGGCCGAAGCAGTTGCCAAAGCGCACGCCATGGCAAGCGCGGGCGACGTCGTGCTGCTCTCGCCCGCATGTACGAGCTTCGATGCATACGCGAACTTCGAGGCTCGCGGCGAAGAGTTCCGGCGGCTGGTTCGCGACATGGAACACGGGCTGAATGCCCGCGGTCCGGGTCAGGAGGGGCGCTGATGGGCATCACGGCGCATCCTTCTCGACTGCGGACGAGCGGACCCGACTACGTGATCATGATCTCGGTCGGCGTGCTCGTTGTGATGGGTGTGGTCGCGGTCTACAGCTCGAGCTTTGCGCTAGGGTTGCTGGAGTTCGGCGACGCCAACTACTTTCTGCTGCGTCAGGTGATGTTCGCGATCGTCGGCGCGGTGGTGATGTGGGTGCTGATGAAGAGCGATTATCGCCAGCTGCGCGTGATCAGCCCGGTGCTGATGCTCGGCGCACTACTGAGCCTGGCGGCGGTGCTTGTTCCGGGCATCGGGGTGGAGAGCAACGGCGCAACGCGCTGGATCCGCATCGGCGGACCGATTCCGCCACTGCAGCCGAGCGAGTTCGCCAAGCTGGCGCTGATCATCTACGTGTCGGCGTGGCTGGCCGGGCGCGGTGAGAATGTGAAGGACCTTTGGACGGGGTTCGTGCCATTCGTCGTGCTCGTCGGCATCGCGGCCGGCTTGATCATGCTCGAACCGGATCTCGGCACCACCATGGTGGTGGTGCTCACGACGGGAACACTGGTGTTCGTCGCCGGCGCATCGCTCACGCACCTCGCGGCGTTCGGCGGTGTCGGCGGCGTCGCGGCGTCGATGCTGATCCTGACGGGCGGGTACCGCACCGACCGCATCTTCGCATTCATCAGCGCTGAAGACGATCCGAGCGGGCGCGGCTTTCAGACATTGCAACTGCTGATCGCGCTCGGCAGCGGCGGCGCTCACGGGCTCGGCCTGGGCGCGAGCCGGCAGAAGTTCTTCTACGTGCCGGGCGCGCACACCGACGGCATCTTCGCGATCATCGGCGAGGAGTTGGGGTTCATCGGCTGCGCCGTCGTACTATTGCTGTTCGCGGTGCTGCTCATCCGCGGCTTCCGCGTCGTCTTCCGAGCGCGCGACGATTTCGGCTCGCTGCTCGCCGTCGGCATCGTCTCGTGGATCGGATTTCAGACGCTGATCAACATCGGCGGCATCACGCGCACGCTGCCGCTGACGGGCATCCCGCTGCCGTTCCTCAGCTATGGCGGTTCGGCGCTGCTGGCGATGATGGCCGGCGTTGGCATTCTGCTCAGCGTGTCGCGATTCGGCGTTGATGCGAAATCGGTCGGGCAGCGGCCGCAAGCGGTCGATGGCTCAGACAAGATCGTGCGGCCCGCGCGCAAGACATCGAGCAAGAAGCAGCGCGGCGAGGCGCGTACGTGGCTGGAACGCGCGACGGACCGGAAGGGAGCGCGGTGAGGGTGATACTCGCGGGCGGCGGCACCGGCGGTCACGTGTACCCGAGCCTCTGCGTCGCTCGCGCGCTCGAGACCGAAGTTGCTTCGGCGGGCGGCACGGTCGAGATGCTGTACATCGGCATCCGCGGCCGCGTCGACGAGACGATCGTGCCGGCGGAGGGGATCGCGTTCCGCGCGATCTCGGCGGGCGCGCTGCGCGTGTCGTCGCCGCTCACGTTCGCTGGCAACGCGCTGCGGTTGGCGTGGGGCGTCGCGCAATCGACGTGGATCATGCTGCGCTTCAAGCCGAACGCCGTGTTCGCGACGGGCGGCTACGCAAGCGTGCCTGTGGGAGTCGCGGCGCGACTGCTGCGACGGCCGCTGGTTGTGTACCTGCCCGACGTGACGCCGGGTTGGGCGGTGCGGTTGCTGTCGCGCTTGGCGACAAAGATGACGACGACATCTGACCGCGCTCTGACGTACTTGCCGGCGAAGAAGACGGCCGTCGTCGGGTACCCGGTGCGCGACGAGTTCTGGACGCTCGATCGCGCGGCGTCGCGCACGCGGCTCGGACTGCCGCTCGACGGCAAGGTGCTGCTGGTGACGGCAGGCAGCCTCGGTGCGCGCAAGATCAACGACGCGATCTGGGCGGCGCTGCCGCAACTGCTCGAACGATGCGACGTGCTGCACGTGACCGGCGCTGCGGATGAAGCATCAGCGAACGGGCAACGCGCGCGGCTGACGGCGGAGCAGCAGGCGCGTTACCACGTGCGCGGCTACCTCGACGAGATGCCGGCGGCCCTGATCGCGGCCGATGTGGTGGTGGCGCGCTCCGGCGCATCGACGCTGGGCGAGCTGCCGGCAGCGGGTACGCCCGGCGTGCTGGTGCCGGGCGAGTACGAAGGATGGTCGCAGGCGCCGAACGCGAAGTTCCTGCAAGCCGAGGGCGCGGCGGTGATGCTGCGCAACAGCGAACTCGATCGACTGGCGGCGACGGTGCTCGATCTGCTTGCGGACGATGCACGGCTGGCGAGCATGCGCGCGGCGGCGAAGCGACTCGCACGGCCCGATGCAGCGCGCGACCTCGCGCACGTATTGATGGAGGCGGCAGCGTGAAGGCAACCAACGTGCCCGAGCGCGTACACCTGGTCGGCATTGGCGGCGCGCACATGTCAGCGATCGCGCAGATCTTGCACGCGTGGGGGCATCGCGTCACGGGCTCCGACCAACGCGCGAGCGCGATGACGGAGAAGCTCGTCGCGCTGGGCGTGCGCGTCGCGATCGGGCATGCGGCGGAGAACGTCGGCGACGCAGAGCTGGTTGTGTTTACGTCGGCGGCGCACGATGACAATCCGGAGATTGCGGAGGCGCAGGCACGCGGCATACCAGCGATCAAGCGCGCCGAGATGGTGGCGCGGCTGATGGAAGGGCGCTTCAGCATCGCCGTGGCGGGCACGCATGGGAAGACGACGACGAGCGGCCTCATCGCGCACATGCTCGTGGAGGCGAAACTCGATCCCACGTATTTGATCGGTGGTGAAGTGCGCAGCCTGGGCAGCAACGCGGCGCCGGGCGATGGCAAATACATCGTTGTTGAGGCGGACGAGTACGACCGCGCGTTTTTGAGCTACACGCCGGACGTGGCGGTGGTCACGAACATCGAGCCGGATCATCTGGACATCTACGGCACCGTCGAGGAGATGACGGCGGCGTTCGCGCAGTTCATGGCGAGCGCGCCGATCGATGGGCACGTGATCGCCTGCGTCGACAGCGCGCGCGTGCGGCAGACCGTCGCCGCAGGCGGCATCGAAGCGCGCGACGTGCAGACGTATGGCATCGACGGCCCGGCGGACTGGCGCGCCAGCGGGGTCACGCAGCACGAGAGCGGACAGAGCTTCGACGTGGGCCGCGACGGCCGGCCGTTCGGTTCGTTCACGATTTCGCTGCCGGGGCGCCACAACGTCAGCAACGCGCTGGCGGGCATCGCCGCAGGCAGCACGATCGGCATCGCGACGGGCGTGATGCAGGCGGCGCTGGCGTCGTATCGGGGCGCGCAGCGGCGGTTCGAGTACGTCGGCGATGCGGCGGGCGTGACCGTGATGGACGACTACGCGCACCATCCGACCGAGGTGCGCGTCGGCACGATTGCAGCGGCGCGCGAACGCTTCCCCGGTCGGCGCATCGTGCTGTTGTTCCAGCCGCACACGTTTACGCGCACGGCGTACTTGTTCGACGAATGGAAGACGTGCTTCGAGGGCGCTGACGCGCTGTTTATCACGCACACGTACGCGGCGCGCGAGAACGAGAGCGCGGGGCTGAGCGGCGCGGACCTTGCGGCAGTGGTGACATCGCCTCGGGCGGTGTATGTCGATGCGTTCGACGACGCCGCGGATGGTATCGCCGCGGATCTTCGTGACGGCGATGTGTTCTTCACGGTCGGCGCAGGCGATGTGGACAGCGTGGGGCCGATGGTCTTGGAGCGACTCCGGAGGCGATGACGCTGGTGATGCAGGACGCAGTGCGCGAACGGAAACGCGCGGAGGTTATGGACAACCGATTGATCGAGCAGTTGCGGGCGATTGCGCCGGTGAAGACGGGCGAAGTCTTGTCGCGTCACACGACGTTCGGCATCGGCGGGCCTGCGGACGTGTTCGTGACGGTGCGGAACGCCGACGAGCTGGCGCGCGCGGTCACGGCGGCGCGCGCATCTGGCGAGCCCGTCCTCATTCTCGGTGCAGGCAGCAACATTCTGGTCGGCGATGCGGGCATCCGCGGCGTCGTCATCGACAACCAGGCAAAAGCCACGCGCGTGGAGCCGCTGCACATCGATCCGAAGAGCCGCGTGACGCTGCCAACCGCGTTTGGCAAAGCGCGCGAGGGCGACGCCGTCGTGTGGGCGGAGTCGGGCGTGCCGTTCGCGTCGCTGGCGAGGCAGCTGGCGCGCGACGGGTACAGCGGCATCGAGTGGGCGGCGGGCATCCCCGGCACAATGGGTGGCGCGGTCGTCTACAACGCCGGGGCGTACGAACGCTGCCTGGCGGATGTGCTGCTCGCTGTGACGGTTCTGGACAGGAAGAACGCGGAGCGTTACCTGCCCGCCGCCGAGATGAAGCTCGCGTATCGATCGAGCGCGATTCTGCGCGGCGAGTGCGCGGGATGCGTCGTGCTGTCGGTAGAGATCGCCGTGACGAAGGGTGTGAGCGGGACGCTGATGCGGCGCATCGCCGAGCTGGACGCGCGGAGACTTTCGGCGCAGCCGCGCGGGCGCAACTCCGGCAGCACCTTCAAGAATCCAGCCGGCGACAACGCGTGGCGCCTGATCGACGCCGCGGGACTGCGTGGCCGGCGGATCGGCGACGCGAGGCTGTCCGAAAAGCACCCGAACTTCATCGAGAACCTGGGATCTGCGAAGGCGGTCGACGTGGCGGCGCTGATGCACGAGGCGCAGCGGCGCGTGAAAGAGCAGTTCGGCATCGAGCTGGAGACCGAAGTCGAGCTGGTCGGGGAGGGCTTCGCATGACATCGAAGCTGCGCCTTGGCGTCGTCTTTGGCGGCCAGTCGGTCGAGCACGAAGTGTCGGTCGTCTCGGCGATGGAGATGCTGCAAGCCGCGGATCCCGCGCGCTTCGAGACGGTGCCATTCGGCGTGACGCGCGGCGGCCGATGGCTGACGCCCGCCGAGACGCAGGCGCAACTCGATCGCACCGACGCGCCGTTTCAGAAGCGGATGGAGGCCGACGTGCCGCCGCTACTGGAGCGCAGCGACGTGCTGGACGCGCTGCGGCGGGTCGATGCGGTGTTTCCGCTGGTGCACGGCGTCAACGGCGAGGACGGCACGCTGCAAGGGATGCTGGAGATGTTCGGCATCCCATACGCGGGTTGTGGCGTCGCGGCGAGTGCGATCGGCATGGACAAGGCGCTCCAGAAGGAGCTGTTCGTGCGCGCGGGCCTCAACGTCACGCGCGGCATCACGCTCTTCGAACGCCAGTGGGCGGACGGCCGCGACGCTGCGACGCGCGACATCGAGACGACGTTGGGGTACCCGGCGTTCGTCAAGCCGTCGAACGGCGGCAGCAGCGTCGGCGTCAGCAAAGTACGTTCGCGCGAGGACCTCGGCGACGCGATGCGAGCGGCGTTCGAGCTGGACCGCAAAGTCTTGGTCGAAGAGGCCATCGACGTGCGCGAAGTCGAGTGCGGCGTCCTGGGCAACGACGACGCGCAGACGTCGCCGATCGGCGAGATCGTCGCGAGCGGCGAGTTCTACGACTACAACGCGAAGTATCTGGACGACAGCGCGAGCCTCGTCGCGCCGGCGGAGCTGCCGGACGGCGTGGCGGCGCAGCTGCAGCGCGACGCCGTGCGGGCGTTTCAGGCGATCGACGGCGCGGGGTTCGCGCGCGTCGATTTCTTCCTGACGCCAGAGGGCAAGCTGCTGGTCAACGAGATCAACACACTGCCCGGCTTCCGGCCGGTCAGCATGTTTCCGCTGCTGTGGGCGAAAGCCGGCGTCGCGTATCGCGACTTGATCAGCCGCATCGTCGATCTGGCGATCGAGCGCTTCGCACGCATGCGGTCGCGCGGGCACATGGCGAACGGGCGTGCGCATGCCTGACGCGCGCACACCGGGCAAGTGGCCATATCGAGCGGCGAAGCCGAGCCGCGGGCGCCGCGTGATCAAGACGCGCGAGCCGGAGCAGCACGGCGTGCAGCGGCGCGAGAAGCCGGTGCCGCGGCCGTTCATGACGCCGATGCAGGCGCGGCTGATCGTCCTCGCGGCGATGCTCTCGGCGATCGTTGCGGGCGGCTGGTGGGCGTATCACTCGCCGTGGCTAACGGTGCGGACGGTGACGGTGAACGGCACGGTGACGCTGACGCCGGAGCAGGTGCGCGCCGCCGCCGCTCTCGACGGGCACAGCACGTTCGCGCTGGATGTCGACGGCGCGCGCACACGCATCGCGGCCCTGCCGAAGGTGCGCAGCGTCTCCGTGACGAAGCAAAGCTGGAACGCCGTCTTGATCGACATCGAGGAGCGCGTTGCGTGGGGTTCGTGGCAGATCAACGGCATCAACGTGCCGATCGACATCGACGGCACCGTGCTCGACGGCGCGCCCGCCCCGGACGGCGCGCCCGTGATCGTCGAGATTGAACCGCAGCGCGTGATCAACACAGGCGACCGGCTCGATCCGGGAGCGGTGCAGCTCGCGGCGCGGCTTTTGCGCGAATCGAAGACGGCGTTCGGACGCACGGTGCTGTCGCTGGTGTACAAGCAGAACTCCGGCCTGACGGCGGTGTTGTCGGGTTCCGACACCAGCGACCAGGCGCTGTGGGTGACGTTCGGCGACTCGCGCGACTACGACTACAAAATCGCGGCGCTGTACGTGCTGATCGAGCAGGCGGCGCAGTCCGATCTGGCCCTGCATGTAGTGGACCTACGCTTCGGCGACAGACTGACGTTCCAGTGAGTAAGGGAGGGTCTATGCACCCGCGACAGACGAACCGGCAACGAGTGGGGAGGCAGCTATGACCCGCGGCGGAACATTCGCTTCGATAGACATTGGCACGACGAAGATCTGCACCGTCGTCGGTGAGATGGCGGCCGAGAACGATATGCGGATCCTCGGCGTGGGCATCGCGCCCTCGGAGGGGCTTTCGCGCGGCATGGTGGAGAACATCCGTGACGCGACGGAGGCGATCAAGACATCGATCGACAAGGCGGAGAAGTCGAGCGGGACGCGCATCCTGTCGGCGCACGTCGGGGTCGCGGGGCAGCACATCGCGTGCTTGAACAACCGCGGCATCATCGCGATTCCTGATCGGACGCGGCCGATCAGTCCTGATGATGTGACGCGCGTGCTGGACGGCGCGCGTGTCGTGAGCATTCCCACGAATCGCGAAATCATTCACGTCATCCCGCGCTACTACGTCGTCGACGGGCAGGATCACATCTCCGACCCGGTCGGCATGTACGGCACGCGGCTGGACGTCGAGACGCACATCGTCACCGGCGTCGACAGCAGCATCCAGAACCTGACGAAGTGCGTCGAGAACGTCGGCGTGCAAGTCGACGGGCTGATCCTGGAGCCGCTGGCAAGCGCTGAGGCCGTGCTGGATCAGGAGGAGAAGGAGCAGGGCGTCGTGCTGGTCGATATCGGCGGCGGCACGACGGATATCGCGCTGTTCCTTGAGGGCAGCGTATACCACACGGCGGTGCTGCCGGTCGGCGGCAACCACGTGACGCGCGACATCGTCGTAGGGCTTCGCGCGCCGTTTCAAGCGGCGGAGGAAGCGAAGCGGAAGTGGGGCCACGCGATCCCCAGCATGGTGGACGCGCGCGAAGAGATCACGCTCGAAGCGTTCGGTTCCGAGGGCTCGAAGACGGAGCTGCGGCGGCGGCTGTGCGAGATTGTGCAGGCGCGCAACGAAGAGATTCTGGAGATGGTGACCGCCGAGGTGAAGCGCGCCGTACACGACGACGTGATCTCGGCCGGCATCGTGATCACGGGCGGCGGGGCGAAGCTTCAGGGCATCGATCTGCTGGCGGAGCAGGTGACGGGGTGGCCGGCGCGCGTCGGCATGCCGCGGAACCTGCACGGGCTGACGGACCTGCTGATCGATCCGGCGTACGCGACGAGCGTCGGGCTGCTGCAGTGGGCCGTGAACGAGGCGGAGGCGAGCGCGTGGCACCGGACGCCGAAAGCGTCGCTCGATCTGAGCGGCGTGTGGCGGCGGCTGGGCAACTGGGCGCGCGTATTGCTGCCGGAGTAGTGGCTGGTGATTGGTTGATGGCGGACCGACGACCGACGACCGACGACCGACGACCGAAACGCAGCGCAAGGAGGCAGGATGGCGGGATTTGGCGACGACATGATGACGGGCGGCGGGTTCATGTATGAACCCGCGGAAGCGCCGCCTCCGGCGATGGAACCGCCTCGGCAGGCGGAAGCGCCGCCTCCGACGACGCAACCGGCGCGACAGCCGCAAGCGCAGGCGCGACGACACACGATCGGCGACGACGGACGTCCGCACTACACGCAGGTGGCGATGTTCGAAGAAGAGGTACGCGAGCTGCAGCAAGAGACGGAGCGAAGGGAGTCGGCGATGAGCAAGACATACACAGACGGACTGCCGCCAATCAAAGTCGTAGGAGTTGGAGGAGGGGGCTGCAACGCGGTCAACCGGATGATCGCGGAGCGGATCCCCGGCGTGCAGTTCGTCGCGGTCAACACAGACGCGCAGGCGCTGCAGCACTCGGCGGCCGAGGTGAAGATCCGCGTCGGCGACAAGCTGACGAAGGGCCTCGGTGTCGGCGGCGACCCGGCGCGCGGACTGCGCGCCGCCGAGGAGAGCCGCGACGAGCTGCTGGAGGCCGTACGCGGCTGCGAGATGGTGTTCGTCACCGCCGGCATGGGCGGCGGCACGGGCACGGGCGCAGCGCCCATGGTCGCTCAGGTGGCGAAGGAGGCCGGCGCGCTGACGATCGGCGTCGTGACCAAGCCGTTCAGCTTTGAGGGCGCCAAGCGCCGCGCGCAGGCCGAAGAGGGCATCCAGCGGCTGCAGGAGAAGGTCGACACGCTCATCGTCATCCCGAACGATCGCCTGCTGGAGATCTGCGACGAGAAGGCGAGCATCGAAGACGCGTTCCGCACGGCGGACGATGTGCTGCTGCAGGGCATCCGCGGCATCAGCGAGATCATCACGCTGCCGGGCGACATCAACCTCGACTTCGCGGACGTGCGGAAGATCATGTCGGAAGCGGGGCCGGCGCTGATGGCGATCGGTACGGGCACCGGGCCGAATCGCGCGGAAGACGCGGCGCGCATGGCGATCAGCAGCCCGCTGCTGGAAGTGTCGATCGATGGCGCGAAGGGCGTGCTCTACAACATCACCGGCGGCAAGAACCTGGGGCTGCACGAGATCAACGCGGCGGCGCGCATCATCGCCGACGTCGTCAGCCCTGATGCGGAGATCATCTTCGGCACAGCCGTCGACCCGAACATGGGCGACGAAGTGCAGATCACGCTCATCGCGACGGGCTTCGCGCGGCCGGTGGCCGTGCACCCGATTCCCGAGATGTACCGGCGCGAGACGCCGGGCGATGACCGCCCGAGCGACCCGCAGCCTCTGGAAGCGGTCCACGCAGCTGCCGCGGCGGCGCCGGACCCGACCGACACCGAGTTGCCGACGTTTCTGCGCCGCACCGTTGCGGCGCGCTAAGGAACGTCTGGAGGAGTAGGGAAAGGAGGAGCCTGTCTAGCCAGCATTTGCCCGGGGCAGAGGTGCCTCGGGAACTCCCCCACCAGGGAGAGACAGGGCCGTGAGCGTCGGAATTGGGAGATGACGCCGCTCACGGCCTACCCATTTCTCGCGCTGGAGGCGGTCGAGCATCGCCTGGACAGAAGTCCGCGCTACATCCGGCCCCGCTTCGCGCCTGAAAGAAAAGAGTAGCCCGACCCGATGAGGTGATACGCGCAGATACCACAGAACCGGGAGCCTAGGCTACTGACGGATATTGTAGCGCCGGTGGCGTTAGATTTCCATAACTCACGATCTCTGCCAAGGCGCTCCGTCGATTATGGCAACTACATTGGCGTCGACCGGCACCTCGCTGTAGGGGCGCAACCTGTTGCGCCCGCGTTCGGTCCGCCGCCGAACGTTCGAATTCGCGCCGACAGCACGGACGGCGTGACGACTTCGGGATCGGACGTTCGGCGGGCGCGCCGTGGCGTGCCGCAACAGGGACATCTCTCCTTATGTCCGAACGATCGACCAGATCGAGCAGCGCTCAACAGTCGGGGGCGGATGTCCCACATTTCCGGGCAAGGCGTCTGGCCGCGGTTCGGGGAGACGGACAGGTCTGAAGACCTGTCCCTACGGCGATCTGGCGGCATGCTGGCTGCTTTGGTCACCGTTATAGGATTCTTATGTCGTGTTGAGCCGCCGGCGCGAGTGGCGGACATGTGACTTGTGCGTGAACAGACACCAGATATTGTGGTGATTCAGCGTTCCCCCCGTTGACAAATACCAGATGTAGTGTTAATCTCGCGCTTGCCGCCTACGACGAGGGCGTCCGGCGGCAGGGAGAGGGCACACCCCGCCAATGCGTTGTCCGTTCTGCGGTTATCACGATTCGAAGGTGGTCGACTCTCGCGATGTCGACGACACGATTCGACGCCGGCGCGAATGTCTGAACCCGGACTGCGCGAGCCGCTTCACGACGCATGAGCGCGTGCAGTCGGTGGCGCTGTTCGTGGTGAAGAAGGACGGTCGCCGCGAGGAGTTCTCTCGCGAGAAGCTACTCGGCGGGCTGCGGAAGGCGTGCGAGAAGCGTCCGCTGCCGGCCGGGGCCGTCGAGGCGCTGGCAGCCGACATCGAGTCGGCGCTGTACCAGACGAATGTGCCGGAGATCCCGTCGACCACGATCGGCGAGCTGGTGATGGAACGGCTCCACACGCTCGACCCGATTGCGTACGTGCGTTTCGCCAGTGTGTACCGGCAATTCGCCGACCTGGCTGCGTTTCAGGAGGAGCTCGAATCGATGGCGTCCGGCGTGCGGCCTGCGGATGCGCAGCTGCCGTTCATGGATCCCGAGTTCTCTCCCCCTTCTCTTCGGCTGCGCCCGGCCGCACCGAATGTACGAACCCGTACCCGCCGCCCGGTGCGGCCGGTGCAGACTCCTGTCCCGCTCGGGGACAAGGCCGATGCGCCGCGGGAGCAGACGAAGAGACGTAAGGCCAGATAGCAGCAGTGTGGAGGTGAGGAGCGTTATGGACACGTTGGGTTGCGCCATTTGCAAGTCGGAAGCCTACAACCGCGCCGCTACGGTCGAAGAAGCGAAGGCGTTCTGGAACGCGAAGGGCGTCGACGGGGCCGCGCCTGAGGGCATGGAAGTGCGTTCCGTGATCCACTGCGTGAAGCTGATCAACATGCCGAACCGCGAGGCGTGCGATTGCGAGACGGCGTGGGTGCGGAACGCGCCCGACGAAGAGTGGCGGCCGATCGTGCGGATTCCGAGCGACTTTGTCGCCAGCGTAAGCGGCTGAAGGAGAGCATCGTGCGCATCGAAGGCAAACTTCTGAACGCAGCCGGCGAGTTCATCGCGAACGGTCCTTGCGAGGTCAACCGTGAGCGTGGCGAAGTGACGATGTGGCCCTCGTGGGAGATGCACATGCTCGAGCGCGAGCGTGGCGAGCTGCGCCTCGAACTGGGCGACGGCACGATGTACACGATCAGCGACAAGCATCTGACGTTCAAGCTCCAGGGACCGACGGAGCAGCGGGTATCGGTGTACCGGCTGCGAATCATCGAGAGCGTGCCGGAGCACATGGCGGCGGGCTACAGCGAGCCCGTCGGCGAATCCGAGGCAGCAACGGAGCCGGATGCCGTCGCAGAGCCGCGCTTGCGGCTCGTAGACAGCACGGTGCGGCCCGAGCGCGGGCGTTAAGCAGGCAGCTGCACCCGCGGTGGAGCGGGTGTGAAGGGGCAGGATGCCAGGCATGGAGATCTTCATGGATGAAGTCGTGACCGGGTTCCGGCGGCGTCTCGCCCTGCTTCCCGACGGCGGCGACCGGCGCGCGATCGAGGATGGCATCGCGCTGCTGACGAGCTGTCTGCGTGACGGCATGGATGAAGCGCGGTTCGAGATGCTGCTCTCGATGCTGCGTGCGGGACGTTCGCCGGCCGGTCTTGCGGTGCTGAAGCCGGACGTCATCGCGCGCGAGCTGACGCGTAATTGGCAGGAGTATCAGGCAGCGGCTGCGGTCACTGCGCGGAACTAGGTTCGGAGCGACGCCGTGCGTGAGTCGCGAGCAGCGACTCCGGCGGCGTCGATTTGTTATGCGGAGCGTGGAGTTAGCGCTTCGAGAGGTGGAATGACAACTGTTGCAGCGGACGCGGTTCTCAATCAGGCTGTCGCTGACATCAGCGCGGAAGCGTTTACGTTCCTCTGCGCGGTTCACAACAGCACGATCGATGACATACACGCGCGGGCCGATGCGCACATGCACCAGCTGCGGGAGTTCGCGCGCACGACAGGCGCGGCGTTGGACGATCTTCCCGCATACAAGGCGAACATCACCAGTTGGCGCGCGGTCGCAAGGCTCGCCGGCACGACTATCGATATGAGATCACAGGCAGGCTAGTAAGAAGGAAGGGACTCCGCGACCATGGTGCTCCAGGCCGAACCAGACGTACGACGAACACTTACGAGCACTGCCTTCACCGTCGAGCGCTTCTTCACGCGCAGCGGCGATGATCCGTACGACGCACTCGAATGGGAGATGCGCACCGCCATCATCGCCGACGAGAGCGGCAACGCCTTCTTCGAGCAGAAGGACGTGGAGATCCCCGCAACGTGGTCGCAGACGGCGACGAACGTCGTGGTGTCGAAGTACTTCCGGGGGCCACTGGGCAGCGACCAGCGCGAGCGCAGCGTGCGCCAATTGATCGGCCGCGTCGCGGGGACGATCACGGACTGGGGCATCAAGGACAACTACTTCAACGACGCGGCGGAGTCGCAGACGTTTCGCGACGAGTTGACGCACTTGCTGCTGAACCAGAAGATGGCGTTCAACAGTCCGGTCTGGTTCAACGTCGGCGTCGAAGAAAAGCCGCAGTGTTCGGCCTGCTTCATCCTGTCGGTGGACGACACGATGGAATCGATCCTCGATTGGTGCAAGACCGAGGGGATGATCTTCAAGGGCGGTTCCGGTTCGGGCATCAACCTTTCACCGATCCGATCCAGCCAGGAGCAGCTCTCGGCAGGCGGCCAGGCTTCGGGACCGATTAGCTTCATGCGTGGAGCGGACAGCATCGCCGGCTCCATCAAGTCGGGCGGCAAGACGCGTCGGGCGGCCAAGATGGTCGTCTTGAACGCGGATCACGCCGACATTGAGGACTTCATCGACTGCAAGGTGAACGAGGAGCGCAAGGCGTTCGCGCTGGGTCAGGCGGGCTGGGACATGTCGCTCAACGGCGACGCCTGGTCGTCGATCCAGTTCCAGAACGCCAACAATTCGATCCGCGTGACCGACGCCTTCATGGAGGCGGCGGTCGATGGCCGCGACTGGGATCTGAAGGCGACCGTCGGTGGCGCGACTGTGCGCACGGTTAACGCGCGCGACCTGCTGCAGCGGATGGCCGCGGCGGCGTGGGAGTGCGGCGATCCGGGCATGCAGTACGACACGACGGTGAACGCCTGGCACACCTGCGCGAACACGGCGCGGATCAACGCCAGCAACCCGTGCTCGGAGTACATGCACATCGACAACTCGGCGTGCAATCTCGCTTCGCTGAACCTGATGAAGTTCATCGATGAGGACGGAACGTTCGATGTCGAGATGTTCCGGCGCGCCGTGACGGTTTCGATTTGGGCGCAGGAGATCATCGTCGGCAACTCCAGCTATCCCACGAAGAAGATCGAAGAGAACACGCGGGCGATGCGGCAGCTCGGTCTGGGATACGCGAACCTCGGCGCGCTGTTGATGTCGTTGGGACTTCCGTACGACTCCGATGAAGGCCGCGCGTACGCCGGCGCGATCACGGCGCTGATGACGGGACACGCGTACGCAACGTCCGCCGCGATCGCGCAGCGGGTCGGTCCGTTCGACGCATTCCACGAAAATCGCGAGCCGATGTTGCGCGTCATTGCGAAACACCGTGACGCATCGCGTACAATAGATACAGCACTTGCGCCGTCGCACATGGTCGACGCGGCGCAACGTGCGTGGGATGATGCGTTGGAGTTGGGACAGAAGTTTGGATATCGAAATGCGCAGGCCACTGTGCTCGCACCAACAGGGACAATTGCGTTCATGATGGATTGCGACACGACGGGTGTTGAGCCGGACATCGCGCTGGTGAAATACAAGAAGCTCGTCGGCGGCGGCATGATGAAGATCGTCAACCAGACGGTACCGCGCGCACTGAAGCGTCTGGGCTACGCACCTGCGGAGATCGAAGCGATCATCCGCCACATCGACGACACCGGCACCATCGAAGGCGCACCCGCGTTGCAGCCGGAACACCTGGCGGTGTTCGACTGCGCGTTCCGCGCCGAGCATGGTGAGCGCTCGATCCACCACATGGGCCACATCAAGATGATGGGCGCCGCACAGCCATTCATCTCGGGTGCGATCTCCAAGACGGTGAACCTCCCTAACGAGGCAACTATCGAGGATGTTGCCAGCACCTACGTTGAGGCGTGGCGCCACGGGATCAAAGCTATCGCCATCTACCGCGACGGCTCGAAGACGGTGCAGCCGCTTTCGACATCGAGCGGCAAAGTAGCCGCCGCGGATGTGCCCGAAGAACAGCGGCCAATCCGCCGCAAGATGAGCGATACCCGCAGTTCGGTCACGCACAAGTTCTGCATCGAAGGGCACGACGGGTACATCACCGTCGGCCTGTACGACGACGGAACGCCGGGCGAGATCTTCCTGTCGATGGCAAAGCAGGGCTCGACGGTGAGCGGGCTGATGGAAGCGTTCGGGCGCGCGGTGTCGTACGCATTGCAGTACGGCGTTCCCGTGCAAGACCTGGTGCGCAACTTCAGCCACATGCGGTTCGAGCCGATGGGGCGCACGGAGAACCGGGACATCCCGGTCGCGCAATCGATCATCGACTACGTCTTCCGGTGGCTGGCGAGCCGCTACATGTCGCCGGAAGAAGCGTATGAAGTCGGCGTGATGACGCCGGAGATCAAGGCCGCGCTTGCGGCGGGGCAGTACCCGCTACCGTTCGGAGGAACACCCGCGACAGCGGCCGCCGGTAGCAACGGCAGCACCAACGGACACGCGCAGACCAGCGCGGCCGATGTGGTGCCGCTTGTGTACAAGGCCTCGCGTGGCAACGGGCACGCGGATGCGCCCGCGTGTGCCAGCTGCGGCTGGATCATGATGAGGTCGGGGACGTGTTACCGCTGTGATAACTGCGGTAGTACGAGTGGCTGCTCCTAACGGTGGGAGCACAAGAGTCAAGGAAGACAGGAGGCAGGGAACAATGGCTGTAGCGAAGAAGCCGGCAGCGAAGAAGCCGGCAGCCAAGAAGAAGCCAGCGGCCAAGAAGGCCGTAGCCAAGAAGCCGGCAGCGAAGAAGCCGGCGGCCAAGAAGGCCGTAGCCAAGAAGAAGCCGGCAGCCAAGAAGGCTGTCGCAAAGAAGAAGCCGGCCGCCAAGAAGAAGGTTGTCGCAAAGAAGAAGCCGGCCGCCAAGAAGCCGTTGAAGGCTGCTGCGGCGAAGTCCCGGAAGCCGGCCGCAAAGAAGACTGCGGCCAAGAAGCCGGCGGCGAAGAAGAAGTAGGTTTGTGGGGTGGCGGCAGTCCCCGGCCGCCACCCGCACGCCTCCGAAACCGAACGACGTACGACTTTGTGGCCTGGCCTTGGCCGTTCAAGGCCAGGCCACACCAACCGCAGCAAAGAAGGACGACATGCAGTTCTTCATCGCACTCGGCATTCTCGTCGTCGCATCCAGCGCGTATCTCTTGCACCAATTCTGGAGCCGCAGCCTCTCGTCGAACGACGACGCCGGCGCGACCGATGCGGTGCACACGGACGCCGACGAGCAGCCGAGCCGCCTCAAAGCTGCGTAATTCGCTCGGACCACCCGTCCACCTGCGGATTACACATAATATTTCAACACGTACGCGCATTCTTGGATTAGTATCCGTTCGACGAAGTAACCCGCCGAAGGGTAAGGTGGCGTCCGAAGCAGGGACGCTCCCCGCCGCCCCCTTCGGCGGGTTGCCGTCCGTCACCGCACACCGCGACGCGGCTGTGACTCATACGGCGGCCCCGGTACGATGGCGCTGTGGAACCCCGATCGAA
>JANXYW010000283.1 GCA_025355835.1 Chloroflexota bacterium | reverse complement strand
GGCAAGAATGGCCTCCTCATGGCCATCCTTGAACGCAAAGCCGACGCCGTCATGGACACCTCAACCGAGTTGATGCCGGAACAAGCGGACCTCGGCGACGACATCCGCCAGATGCTGATGTGGCCGGTGCAGGCGTACTGGGAGGAGCGCGACTTCATGCGCGTCTGCGTTGCCCGCTCAGTCGTCGATGCGGATGTGGGTCGCCTGATCGGAGATCGCCTCAACGGCTCGCGCGTGCGCTTCGCGGCGGAACGCCTCCGCAGCCATCAACGCGCAGGCCGCGTGCGCGCCGATGTCGATGTCGAAGCCGTAGCGCTGGCACTTTCCGGTCTCAGCTTTTCGGCGGGCTTCTTCGTCCAGGTCGTCTTCGAAATGGACCGCGAAGACTTGCGCCAGTTGGTGCATCACGCAGCAGAGATCATCACGCGCGGCATCGAGTCGGACACGAATCGTGCCGCCGCGGTCGACGAGCCGCAGTCTTTCCGTTCGTCGTAGTGACGTGCGGTGTTCCGGCGCCGCAACAGGAGCATCTACATGAAACGCATCGAGTACAAGTATATTGTCGCCATGCTCGCGGTCTTCGCGATCTTCATGGAGCTGCTCGACTCCACCGTCGTCAACGTGGCGATACCAACGCTCCAGCGCGATTTTGATGTCCGTACGGCGTCGACGATCCAGTGGGTAATCACGGGCTACTTGCTCAGCCTCGCCGTCTTCATCCCGATCAGTGGTTGGGCCGGCGATCGCTTCGGCACGAAACGCGTCTTCATGTTTGCGCTGGCGGTGTTCTCGGCCGCCTCGCTGCTCTGCGCGCTCGCGTGGAACATCGAGTCGCTCATCGCCTTCCGTATCCTCCAGGGCGTTGGCGGCGGCATGCTCTCGCCCGTCGCGTTCTCGACGCTCTGGCGCGCCTTCCCGCCCGAAGAGCGATCGAAGGCAGCGGGCATCATGGTCGTCCCCGCCGCCGTCGCACCTGCCAGCGGCCCGATCATCGGCGGTCTGTTGCTGAAGTACCTCACGTGGCATTGGATCTTCATCGTTAACGTGCCCATCGGCATCACCGCGCTCGTGATCACGTTCTTCTACCTCAAGGAACACACCGAGCCGAACCCGGGACGCTTCGATCCGTACGGCTTCGCACTCTCGGCGACCGGGTTGGCGTCCCTGCTCTACGCGCTGTCGCAGGCTGGCGCCAACGGCTTCAACGATGCGACGGTGCTCGCGTTCGGTATCGCGGGCATCGCGCTGATGGCCACGTTCGTCATTGTCGAGCTGCGCACCAAAGAGCCGATGCTCGACGTCCGCATCTTTACGAACACGCTCTTCCGCGCCTGCAACATGGCGTGGCTCGTCACGATGTTCGCCTTCGGCTCGATGATCTTCTTGCTCACGCTCGAACTGCAGGCCGAGCGCGGCCTTTCTGCGCTCCAGTCCGGTCTCGTCGTCTTCACGATGGCGGTCGGTGTCATGCTCATCGCCCAGCCCGCCAGCCGCATCTATCGCGTCGTCGGCCCGCAACGTATGATCGCGCTCGGCCTCGCGCTATCCGGCGCAACGTATTTCGCGCTCTCGCAGGTCGATCTCGGCACCAGCGAGTGGACGCTCCGCGGCCTGATGTTCGTCCGTGGCATCGGCTTCGGTCTGGTGCTCGTGCCGCTGCAAGCCGCGACGTACGCCACCGTCACGCCCGCGGAAACCGGTCGCGCGACCGCCGTCTACAACGCGACCAGCCAGTTCGCTTCCAGCCTTGGCGTCGCCGTAGCCGCGTCGCTGCTCACCAGCCGGCTCGCCCACCACGCTGCGCAACTCGGCAACCGGGCGACGCGCGCCGGCGCCCTAGACGCATTCCAGGACAGCTTCTTTATTCTCGGCCTGATCGCCATCGCGAGCATCGCCGTCGCGTTCTTCATCAGCGACCGCGCTGCCGCCCCCACCATGAACACCCGTATCGACGCCGTCCCACCGGATGGCGCAGAAATAGCAGCTATGCCAGGCGGCCACTAGCGTAGTGCTTCTAACGCTTCGTTAGCGTGCCGGAGGCTTCGCACGCGGCGGGATTGGCGGTCAACGCGACGCTGTACTCCGTCGGTCCGGCTTCGCCGGACTCACAGCCGAGGACGGCTATGCCACCACGCTTCGCGTCTCCCTTAACTAAAACTGAATCGAAAGCACAACACTAGCACCGACGGCGCCCGCGCGCGCTGACTCCTGCCTGTACGGGCGGACGTGTGTGTCCGCCCCGTTCGTGGCACGCACAAGATTCAGCCATGGAACCGACGCTACGCGCGCCGCGTCGACCCGTGGCAACGAACGAACCACCTCCTTGCCTTCTCCAATCCGCGTAATCCGTGAAATCCCTGTTCCTCGTCCCCCGCCCCGTGCGCCTACGAACTACGAACTACAAACGAAAAACTACAAACTCGACCCCCATCTGTGTAATCTGTGAAATCTGTGGATTCCCCCGTCGTCCGAAGGAGCACGCGCATGAAAGAAACCAACGGCACCGGCGGCACGGGATGGAAAGCCGGCATGCCTGTCGGCCCGCCGCCGCCAGAAGCCAAACGCGAGCGCCAGTTCCTCTCCGGCCCGCAGTCGCGCGGCTTCGAGCTATGGTTCGCCGTCAAGGTCTTCTTCGAGATGGTGCGCGGATTTCGCGCACTCCACTTCATCGGCCCCTGCGTCACCGTCTTCGGCTCCGCGCGATTCAAAGAAGATCACCGCTACTATCAGCTCGCGCGCGATGTCGGAGCGCGCCTAGCCGAGAACGGCTTCACCGTGATGACCGGCGGCGGCCCGGGGTGCATGGAAGCAGCGAACCGCGGCGCGAAGGACGCCGGCGGCCGCTCCGTCGGCTGCAATATCGAATTGCCGAAGGAGCAGTCCGCTAACCCCTATCTCGATGTCATGGTGAACTTCCGCCACTTCTTCGTCCGCAAGATCATGCTCGTGAAGTACTCGTACGCGTTCATCGCCATGCCCGGCGGCATCGGCACGTACGATGAAGTCTTCGAGGCCGCGACACTGATCCAGACCGGCAAGATCAAGCACTTCCCGATCGTCCTCGTCGGCCGCGAATACTGGCAGCCGCTGATCGATGTGATGCGTAGCACGCTGCTCGCGGAAGCCACGATCGACCCCGCCGATCTCGACATCCTCTACATCACCGACTCCCCCGAAGAGGCCGCCACCCACGTCCGCGAGGTGGCAATAGAAAAGTTCGGCCTGAAATACGCCGCACAGAAAGCCCGCCGCCGCTGGTGGCTGTTCGAGTAGTCTCCTTCCGCCGCCCTCGCTTCGGTTCACCGCAGAGCCGCAGAGATCGCGGAGGTGTCGTCGGATGGGTCGGGAGGTTGTCTAGAAGTCGAGCTGCGGTGTTGTGTGAGATCCGTCCAACAGGCGAGGGCGCCTGTCCTACATTGGCGCACGATCTCCCAGCCGTTCAACCCACGGAGCGGGTCACCACAGAGATCACGGAGACCACGGAGGTTGTTTGGTGGACGGGATGGGGAGATCATCTGGCGATCGAGCATTCGTCGTCTGTGAGATCCGTCCAACAGGCGAGGGCGCCTGTCCTACATTGGCGCACGATCTCCCAGCCGTTCAACCCACGGAGCGGGTCACCACAGAGATCACGGAGACCGCGGAGGTTGTTTGGTGGACGGGATCGGGAGATCGTCTGGCGATCGAGCATTCGTCGTCTGTGAGATCCGTCCAACAGGCGAGGCGCCTGTCCTACATTGGCGCACGATCTCCCAGCCGTTCAACCCAGGGAGCGGGTCACCACAGAGATCACGGAGACCACGGAGGTTGTTTGGTGGACGGAATCGGGAGATCGTCTGGCGATCGAGCATTCGTCGTCTGTGAGATCCGTCCAACAGGCGAGGGCGCCTGTCCTACATTGGCGCACGATCTCCCAGCCGTTCAACCCACCCGCTCTCCGTGTTCTCCGTGATCTCTGTGGTGAATACGCGCGCGAAGATCAGCGTCGCCAACCCTGATCGCCATCGGCGAGCAGCGCGTTCGTGATGGCGAACGCGGCGCGTGGCCGCGCCAGCACGTCTGTCGAGTCGGCGAACTGATCGACGCTGCCCACTGGTGCCAGCGACGCGAGCCATGGGTCGTCGATGCGCGAGAGGCACGCCGCCACGAAATCCTCCGCCGGCGCCACCACGTACGGTCGCCCGTAAAACTGATGCGGTTCCGGATCGACACGCGGCGTGATTGCCAGCGCGTTCTGCTGCTCGCCGAGCATGCGATACGCCGCGGCCAGCGCCGCCTCGCGCTCGGCGTAGTTCGCGGCGCTCAGCGCGCGTTCGAGCTCCGGCTGCAACGCATCCGCCGCTGCGAGTTTCGAGAACGCCGTGCCGAGCCACTTGCTGTACGGCGGATAGCGCCGTTCCAGCAGAAAGCACAGCCGCATCAGATCCCGCACGATCCTCGC
>JANXYW010000249.1 GCA_025355835.1 Chloroflexota bacterium | reverse complement strand
ACCAGCAGCAGCTCGCGCAGGCGCATCACCACTTCTTTCTGAAACTGCCGCAGGTCCAGCCCGTCATCACGCACGGCGCCGATCGTCGAAAGCCCCATGGCGAAGTCGCCGCGCAGCGTTTGCAGCGCCAGCAGCGTCGCCCGCTCGTCGGCGATCAGCCCCAAACCCTCGCGCGCCGCCTCAAGCGACACCTCTTTGCCGTACGAGTCGCAGATCTGCTCCAGCAGATTGATCGCGTCGCGCAAACTACCCGTAGCGCTCCGCCCGATCAGCTCCAACGCCTCGCGCGGCGCATCGATCTTCTCCTCGACCGCGATCTGCGCCAACCGATCCGCCATCGCCGAAAGCGGGATGCGTTTGAACTCGAACCGCTGGCATCGCGACACGATCGTCGCCGGCACTTTGTGCGTGTCGGTCGTCGCAAGAATGAAGATCACGTGTGGCGGCGGCTCTTCCAACGTCTTCAGCAGGGCGTTGAACGCCTGCTCGGTCAACATGTGCACCTCGTCGATGAGGTACACCTTGTGCGCCGCCGCGCCGCCCATCGGCATGTAGTTCGCGTTGTCCCGCAGATCGCGGATATCGTCGATGCCGCGATTGCTCGCGCCGTCCAGCTCGACCAGATCGAGCGCGCTGCCTTCGCCGAACGCCTTGCACGATGCGCAAGCGTTGCACGCCTCGCCCGAGCGCTTCTTCTCATCACGCGCGTTCTTCGCGCAGTTGATCGCCTTCGCCAACAGCCGCGCCGTCGTCGTCTTGCCCGTCCCCCGCGGCCCGGAGAATAAGTACGCGTGCGAGACCTTGTCGGACACCAACGCGTTGATCAGCGTGCGCGTGACAACAGCCTGCCCCGACACATCGGCAAACCGCTGCGGGCGCCACTTACGATAAAGAACTTCCGTAGGCATTGCGAGGCTCGATCCTTCGATGGCGACCGTGGGATACCCCAGTATAAAGCCGCCATCCCCCCGGAGCGAGAAGTTGCATAACGCAACCCTTGCCCGATTCACCCGCCGCGAAATCTTCTCAGCGTTCGTCCGAAAGGCGCCGTCGCCGTAGGGGCACGCGGTGGCGTGCCCACACCCAAAGATCAGCTCCCGATCCAGCCGCCCAAAAGCCGCCCGTCGCTGTAGGGGCACGCGGTGGCGTGCCCACACCCAAGGATCAGCTCCCGACCCAACCAGCCCAAAACCTCATCCCGGTAACAAACCTTCTGCGTTCTCTGCGGCTCTGCGGTGCAACAAGAAGGAGCCTCGACAGCCGGAGGTGATGTGCGCGTAACCGCCACCTAATCCTCACCCAGCCCAAACCCTCTGTGCCCTCTGTGATCTCTGTGGTGAAAGAAACCTAAGCCGCAGCCAGATCCCGCTCCGACGACCACGACAGGAACGCATCCACGCAGCCCGGATCGAGCTGCGTACCCCGTACCCGTCGCAACTCCATGATCGCCGCGTCGTGGCTCAGCGCGTCCCGATACGGTCGCGTCGTCGTCATGGCGTCGTAGCTGTCCGCGACCGACACGATCCGCGCGATCAGCGGGATCGCCTCACCCACCAGCCCGTCCGGATACCCACCGCCGCCAAACCGCTCGTGGTGCGACCGCACCGCGTCCGCGACGCCTCTGAGCACTCGCACGCGTCGCGCGATCTCGCCGCTTCGCACGGCATGCTTGCGCATCTCGTCGAACTCTTCATCCGTCAGCGAGCCCGGCTTGAACAGGATCTGATCGGGCGTACTGAGCTTCCCGATATCGTGCATTTGTGCGGCCAGCACGACGTCGCGCAACTCCGGTTGCGACATGCCGAGTCGCTGACCGATCTCGTATGCGTACTCGCCGACGCGATGCACGTGACCCACCGTGTAGTGGTCCTTCGCCTCGAGCTGCTCGACCAGTTCCAGGATCGGCCGTTCGCGGCCGCGGTTCAGCTGCGCTAGCGCGTCGCGCATCGAGAGCGCGTCGGAGATCGCTCGCAGGGAACCGGCGCGTTTCGCCTCGATCGCCCATCCCGCGAGCAGCACCGCGAACGCCTCGAGGTAGACGGCGTGATACATCCACCAGGACAGATGCCACGTCGTGCCCCAAACCAGGATGGCGGGCACTTCGCACAGCAGCAGCAGCGCCGCGGTCATCGCCGCTTGCGATGGCAGTCGCGCGAAAAGGTACGCCTGCCCGTAACGCCATGCGGCGAATGCAAGAAGCGCCGTCGAGACAATGCCGACGCCGTACTGCCAGCTGCGATCCGTCACAGGCAGCGTGTTCAGCCACTCATCCACCGTGAAGCTCAGGATGATGTACGCGCCGATGGCGACGACGGCCCACGCGAAGATGACGCCGCCCGCCCGGCCCACGAACCGGTCAATCGCTGTCGGAAGGGAGGCCGCACTCATCGCGGCGAACGCTGCTCCGGCGATCACGCTGAGCCATGCCGACACAGACACCGACGCATAGAACTCGTGCGCGATGACGCCCGGCGTCATCAGCCCGTGGACCGAAAAGATGCCCGCTATCGATGCGAATGACAACGTCAGGAAGAGCAGCCGTGTCTCGCGCAATGTGCGCGCCGAAGCGACCATGATCGCGCAGGCGGCCACGGCGGCCAGCGAGGTAGCGCCCACGCTCCAGAAATGCACCTTCGAATGCATCAGGAGCGGATCCTGATCCGGGAAGTAGTACAGGAAGCCGAACACGGCGAACGGCGCTAATATCGAAGCGACGAGGAGTACAGGAAGCAGGTGCTTAGACAAGAGACCCCCTCTGAGAACCAAAGGAGTATCGGACGCCGAGAGCGCAAATAAACCCGGCAACGCCGCGAGCAATGATTGTTAGCCCGACCGCCACCGGCTTGGGAACTGCGTGCCAGACACGCTGCCGGGTGGAAGCACCCACCGCCACCAAACCTCGTCCGCCGCGCCTCCGTGGTGAATTCGTGAGCTCTACGGCGCAGGCGCCGCAGGCGGCGTCCCGTTCCGATTCCCCGCCAGCAACTGCGCGATGAACGCCGAGAAGACGCCACCGCCACCGCCACCGCCGCCGTCGCCCGAGACCTGAATGTCCGGCGTGATCTTCAGCCCCGCGGCCGAGATCGATTTCGTCACTTCGATCCCTGCAACGTTCGCCTGACCGATGGCCGCGACCTGCTTCTCGTACGCCTCGGCGGTCGCAGTGCCGATCGCTAGGACCTTCTGCCCCTCGGCGGCGCCCTCCAGCTCAATCGCCCGCGCGCGGCCCTCCGCTTCCAGAATAGTCTTCTGCTTCGTCTGCTCCGCGATCTGCACCGAGATCTGCGCCGCCACCAGCTCCGGCTGCTTGTCCGCCTTCGCGCGCGTGTTCTCGGTGTCGATGCGCTTCTCTTCCGATTTCTGCTGCTCGACGAACATATCTTGCTGCTGCGCCGCGATCACCCGCCGTGTGTGAATCTCCATCAATTCCTGCGGCAGGATGATCTGCGAGATCAGCACCGACACGCATTCGACGTGATACTTCTCCAGCTCCTCCCGCGTTCGCGCTTCGGCCTTCGACTGCTCGTCGGCGCGATCCTGCATGAAGTTCATCGCTTCCGACGACGACGCCTGGTTGCGAAACGACGAATCAATCATTGGATGCACGACGTGGTCGATCAGGTTCTCGATCGAGCCGATCTTCGCCACCATCAGCGGCGCTTGCTCCGGTCGCACGCGGATCACGACCTTCACGCCCACGCGCATCTCGAACCCTTCGCGGCTGATCACCGCGAGCGGATTGAAGAGTTGCGCGCGCCGATGGCTGCCGTCGGCGTTCGTCGTGCCATCGGCGTCATCATTCGATGCGGTACCGCCTTCGTCCGCCCAGTCGATGGTCAGGTTCGTCGTCGGGATGATGTACGCGATGTATGCCCAGCGGTTCAGGTAGTACACACCCGGCCCCGCCACCTCCGCCTGGATGCCGCGATAGCCCGCCGGCACGACGTAGCGCTCCTTGCCCGCCAGCCGATCCGCCTGCGGCAGATCCTCCGGCTCCTTGCCGACGTTCGAGACCAGAACGGCCACTTCGCCGCGCTGCACCACCGCGACCTGATCGAGCTTCACGTCGAACATCAGCGGATTGATGTAGTACGTTCCCGGCTTCAACAGATCGTATTGCGGCCCGCGCTGGCCGCCCGCCGCAAGGAACGCCGACGCGTCCTGAAAGTCGCCGTGACCCGTGACACTCGCCGCGACCAGCTCCGTGTTCGGCAGCGGCGCGCCGTCCTTCGCCGTCACCAGACCGACCTGATTCGCTTGCACGATCGTCGCCGGCTGCACCGTCACTTCAAACAGGTCCGAGTTGATGCGAAACCGCCCCGGCAAGATCACTTCGATCTGCGGCCCGCGCTGCCCGCCATTCGCGACGAACGCCTCGCCATCCTGAAATGCCTGATGGCCATCGACGTGCTGCGCCAGCAGCCGTCCCGGCTTGATCGGATTGCCGTCGCGCGCACTCACGACGCCCACCTGCCCCTGTGCGACGATCAGCGCCGGCTGCGCGCGCACGCGGAACAGGTACGTGTTGATGCGGTACTTGCCCGGCGGCAGGATGTCGACCTGCGGCCCCTTCTGCCCGCCGTTGCGCAGAAAGCCCTCGCCGTCTTGAAAGGTGTCGTGCGACTCGACGTGCCGCCCGAAAATGTGACTCGGATCCAGCGGCCGCCCGTCGATCGATTCGATCAGCCCCACCTGATCTTCCGCGATCACCAGCATGTCGTCCTTCGACACTTTGTAGATGAACGGCGGCAGAAAGTGCAGCCCCGGTTGCAGCACGCGCGCCTGAATGCCAATCTCGCCGCGCATCGCGACGACGCGGCTCTCCGGCAGCGGCTTGCCGAAATACCGCCGCTCGATCAACCCCACCTGCTGCCCGCCCACATTGGCCAGCATCCCGCCCAAAAACACGAACACCAGAAACACCAGCACAGCGATGCCGATGACCCCGGCCGTAAAGTACGCCGCAGCAAGAAGCGGGAGGATCATAGTCCGAGCCTTTCACCAACAAGTACCGCGAAAGATAAGTAGCACACGCCCAACCGACTATAGCGCCGCCCGCGCGCAAGCGTCTATGGCTATCGTTCGCAAGCAGTCGCCGCGGAACTTCGGTGCGTGTCATCCTGAGAGCTTGTGAGTTTATTCCGTCAGCCGCCTGTTCCGCCATGCGTTGGCGTCTTCCGGGGAGGCCGGCTTCGGTGGGTCGCCGCGGCGACTGCCTACTCTGTGCAACTCCTGTCGGGCAGGGTATGCGGAGCGCGCGCCCTATGCCGGCAGGCTGAGCCAGCGCATCAGGTTGTGCGCGACCGCGACGAGGAGCATGACCGTGGTGACGTTGGTGAGACCGCGCACGCTGAACTGCGACACACCGTGCTGTCGCACCTGCGCGTTCGTCCATTCCGCGATCGCTCCGCGTTGCCGGTACTCGATCTTCGCCTCCGCCGTCCCCATCCGCTCGCGCCACGCAGCGACCTCCGGGCTGTCGCCGTAACGCGCCCCATACCGCTCCTTCTCCGGTTTGTTCCGCGGCAAACGCACCGGCGCATACACGGTGACGCCGCGCTCCTCCAGACCGGTGATGTCGTCGCGTGTCGCAAAGCCGCCGTCCATGAGATAGTTGTTGGGCCGCCACTGTGTGCGGCGCTCGACCTGGTCGATCATCGGCGCCGACTGGCCGGCATCGGTACCGGCGCTCGTCACCGCGACGCCGACGATGACGCCATGGGCGCCGTCCGTGGCAAACTGGACGTTGTACGCCGGCCGGAAGCCGCCATCCGGCATCTTCATCACACGCGCCTCGGGATCCGTCGTGGACGTCCGCGCCGCCGTCACCTGTTCGCGCTTCGCCTTCGGGTAACGGTGCTGCTGCAGCTCCTTCGCGGCCTCGATCTCCGGCAGGAAGGAGAGCGCCTGCTCCACGCGCCCGACCCGCTCCCGTGCCGCGCGCTCCTGCGCCGCCTGCTCGCGAGCACCGGCGCCGGGATCGGGACGATCCCGGTCGCGGGCGAGCCGCTCGACGTGGCCCCGCGCCTCCTGCAAACAGGCCCGCAGGGTGTCCTTCCGCCGGAACGACGATGCACCGGCGCTTGCCCGCACACGCATGCCGTCCTGTGCGACGCGCGCCAGCGTCACGGCGCCGGCCGCCATCAGCATCGCCACGATCTGCGTCATCAGGTCGTCCAGCGCCACCTGCTGTGCGACGCGGAAGTCGGCCAGCATGTGGTAGTTGATCGGCACGCCGCCGCAGAGCCAGCGATAGGCGTCCGCGTTCACCATACCGCCGTACCACATTTCTTCACAGCCTCTGAGCGAAGCGAAGGATCTTGCTCGGCCCAAGATGCCGCCCGCCACTCAGCAAAATCTCCGTGCGCCCATCTCCACGTCGTCGAGAGCGTCGGCCGATCTCGAGTCGCCGCAGGAGACAGGCCGGGGTGTGGTGCTCGCCCAGCTCAGCCCCCGAAAACCGCGACAATCTCCAACCCCAACCCCCAAACTTCGTGCCCTTAGTGGCTCCCGCCCCCAACCCCTTCCGTGAAATCCGCGTAATCCGTGGTTCCCCCTCGTCCCTTCTGCGAAATCTGCGAAATCTGCGAAATCTGCGGTTCCCCGTCCCCAGCGAGCTAGATATCCTCCAGCATGCCCGTCAAAGCAGTCCTCTTCGACCTCGGCGACACCCTCTGGCACTTTCCCAAGATGCCGCCCGCCATGGAGATCCGCA
>JANXYW010000248.1 GCA_025355835.1 Chloroflexota bacterium | reverse complement strand
CGGGCCGCTAGCTCAATTGGCAGAGCATCTGACTCTTAATCAGACGGTTCTGGGTTCGACTCCCGGGCGGCTCACCATGAAATCGAACTTGGAAGGCGGGCTGCGGGCCCGCCTTCCAAGTTGCTCCGAGCCGCTCGGCGTCGAGCCAGTCCGGCCGATGCTCTGGAGAGCGAAGAGCAGCGTCCATGGGCACCCTGCTTCAGATCGCCTCCTTCGCACTACACCCGCCGCAACACGTGCAGCAGGTACTCTTTGCGATCGAGCGGATTGTGGTCGGTGCGCGGCCGTGTCGGGATCGCGCCGTCGATCGGTTCGTAGCGATCGAACGCACACTCCAGCACGCCTTCGCCGCGTGTCAGTGCGGGCAGTTGCTGCTGCAACTCATGCACCCGCGCCGCGGGCACTTCACCATCCAGCACGTACGACGCGCCCCGCATCTCCTGCGTCTGCGGCACCGCCCGCAGCCGCGCCAGTACGGGCACGGTCGCTCCGAACGTGTCCGCCGGGATCTCGAGATGGAAGCGATGCATCGGCTCGTACACCGTCGTGCCCGCTTCTCTGAGCGCACTCATGAGGATCAGCGGCGTGAGCTTCCGGAAGTCGGCGGCCGTGGTGCCAGGGGCGCGGTAGCCGCTGTCGATCATGGTCACGATGCAGTCGGTGACCTGCCAGCCGAAGAGGCCCTGCTGTAACGTCTCGCGGACGTACTGCTCCATGTGGTCGATGAAGGTGTCGACGGTCTTGTAGATGTAGATCGGCACCAGGCGCACGTCGACGGCCAGCCGGAATTCGATGCCCGACCCGATCGGTGCAGGGTCGACGCGCAGCCCGAGCGTGGCGAGGAACGGGTTCGAGCTAAAGGGCGAACAGTTCCCGGTGACGTTTGTCTTCGTCTTGGCGTAGAGGACTTCGACGGACTCGCCGGTGCCGAAGGGTCGTTCAATGCAGATCGTCGTCGTCTCGCGGAAGTCGACCTCGATGCCGTACTCGGCGGCCAGCGTTGCCTGGATGACCTCCTTCTGCACTTCGCCGTAGAGCGAAACGAAGATCTCCTGCCGGACATCGTCCTGTCGCAGGTTGATCAGCGGGTCTTGCTCGGCGAGCTGGTCGAGCGCGACTCGCAGCGCACCGATGTCCGTGGTGCGGCGCGGCGAGATGACCGACTCCAGTGTTGGCGGCGCGAAGTAGTGGCGATCGGCGTTCCCTCGCGGCACGCCGATCGCGTCGGCGATCCGAACGTCGCCCAACCCCCAGAGCTTTCCGATCTGCCCCGCAGCGACCGACGCGCGCTGGACGGCCGAGCCGCGGTCAAACACGCTGATCGCCGTGACCTTGCCCTCACGCTCGTTCCCAAACTGGAGCCGGTCGCGCACCCGTACCGCTCCCGAGAACATGCGGACGTACGCGATCTTCTCGCCAGCGGGTCCGCGTTCGATCTTGAATACGGTCGCCGAAACGGGGCCGCCGTCATCGCCCTCGGCCGCGGGCAGAAGTTCCGTGATCCCGGCGATCAGCGAGTCCACGCCCGCACCCGTGATCGCCGAGCCGAAGAACACCGGATATACAAGCGCCTGCCTGGTCTGCGCAGCGAGCGCGGCGCGCAGATGGCTGTACGAAACTGCCATCTCGTCATTGACGTAGTTGGCCAGAAACGCGTCGTCGTGTTCGGCGAGCAGGTCGGCTAGCCTGGCCGTGAACACAGCATCGCCCGCGCCGTACGCCGGGGAGACCGCGTTGCGTGTACCGAGATCGCGCGTCGATCCCATGGCGACAATTGAGGGTGTCAGTTTCTCCGAGATCGCTTGCAGCACGCGGGCATCATCCGCGCCCACACGGTCGATCTTATTGACGAAGATCAGCGTCGGAATGTGCAGCCGCTGCAGCGTCCGCATCAGTACACGGGTCTGCGACTGCACGCCCTCCACGGCGGAGATCACCAGCACGGCGCCATCGAGCACGCCGAGCGCCCGCTCCACCTCGGCGATGAAGTCCGGGTGGCCGGGCGTGTCGATGAGATTAACCGTGACGCCGTTGATGACGAACGACACGACGGCCGACTTGATCGTGATGCCGCGCTGCCGTTCGAGGGCGAGGGTATCGGTTTGTGTGTTGCCGCTATCGACGCTGCCGATCTCGTAGATGACGCCGGCGGCGTAGAGCAGCCGTTCGGTCAGGCTTGTTTTACCGGCGTCGACATGCGCCAAAATCCCCAAGTTCAACGTCCGCATTGAGCGTCATATCCTCCGAATAGGCAGCGATTCCCATTTGCGTGGACATGTACGCGTTCCGCATGTTCGTTCTCCTTGGTTCGCAGGCTGTCTTGCCGGGAGTGTAGTCGGTGGCCGCTTCGGATCGCAACCGGATAGGCGGCCGCACGAGCCGGATGTTGACGGCGCTACGTTACGCCGCGCGCGATCGATCCGCCCGATCCTGCGGCATTGCGGTGGGCGCGGACATCCGCGCCGGGCGGGCGCGGCGGCGGCGGAGCAGCCACTCAATGAGTGCGAGCGTTCCGGCGATCAGTATCGTGATCGCCTCGGCGATGTACGACGGGTGGATCAGCCACACCGTCGCGGTCATCGTATCGACGCCGGTCTGGGTGTCGGTGATGTTGTGAAAGACGGTGACCTTCACCTCCTCGCGGCCGATGCCCCAGCGGGCGCTCGTGCTGACGGGCAGGGTGCGCTGCCGACCGGCCGTGAGCAGCGTCTTGCCGACCCGGGCGGTCGTTCCGCTACCGGCATCAATCTCGCCCCAGACGCTGAATGACGATCCGCCGACGTTCGACAGGACGGCCTGGCCGCTGGTCGAGGTTCCGAGATGAAAGCTCGGGAGATGGAGCATGGCTTGCAACCGGCGGTCGCGCGCTCCCGGGATATCCAATGTCGCAAACGTCACGACCTGCACCTGCAAGTTGACCGAGCTGGTCGCCTCGCTGCGGACACTGATGAGCAGCCCGATGAGGTACGTGTCGGGCGCCAG
>JANXYW010000225.1 GCA_025355835.1 Chloroflexota bacterium | reverse complement strand
GCCGCGGTACTCGATGGCGCTTGCGCCGGCAATGGCGGGCGCGGGTACGGAGAACGGAACGCGCGCCGACGTTACGGGATCGCCGGAGAAGTCGATTGCGGCACGATAGTCGACGTGGAAGCCGCGGTCGCCCAAGCTCGTACCGTAAATCAGGTCCGCGGCATCGGCCGCATCCGCAAGCGATCCGCCGCCGACCGCCAGCTGCAGCTGAACGCGCCCTGGTCTCGTGATGTTGGCGCTCACGCGAACGCGGTGCTCACCGATCGAAAGTGGGCCAAGTACCGCTGTTCGGCCGCCCGTCGTATCGGGTGCGAGCGCCACCGACTTGCCGTCAACTTCGATCGAAGCATCGCTTCCGGGGACGACCAGGCGCATCGGCGAATCGCCGGGCGACTTCGTCACCCATAGGTAGCCATCCCATGTGGCGCGCACTGCGCCACCGGCGAGATCTCTTGCCGTCCATTCGCGATCGATTGGTGCGCGCGACAGCTTCGGCTGCGTTCCGTCCGCGCCGGTCAGCGTACGCGCCAGATCGTGCACCGCTACCGTATCCGCGCCTGGGATCGTGACCAGCGTGAATTCGGCGCGACCAAAGGGATCGGCGCGGTCTTCAGTTCTTAGATGCGGATACAGGCGCCGCAGCGTGTCGACGATTGCAACCTGGTCGTCGTCGAGAATCAGCAGCACGTCGCTGCCATCGTGCGCGAAGACGATGTCGTATGCCGGCGTGTAGGCATGGTACGCGCGGCCGTGCGCGAGAAATGTCACCGCCTCGTTCCCGTCGAACTGCGCGGAGACGTAGACCCGTGATCGCCCCGCCTCGTTCGCAATGATCGTGCCGACTTCCGTGAATACGGGTACAAATCCGTCGTACGTCGCCTGACTGCGTGCTTGATGGCGAAACAGATCGTTGTAGTTGAGCACCACGCTTCCGGCGACGCACAACATCGCCAGTGCAGCGAACACGCGCACGCCGCCGCGTGTAGTCGAAAGCGGTCGCCAGACGACAGCGACGGCAAGTCCCACGAGCAGAAAGAGCGGTGGTATCGCGCCGATGTCGCGAATAGCGCTGGGGTTTTCGATGCGCAGGGTCAGCGCACCTGGCACGAGAGCGAGCACGAACCACGGTGCCAGCACGCCGCGCCGCCAGCCTCGGAACGACCACACGCTCGCAGCAAGGCCCAAGACGAAGAGCCCGGCCGTGATATCGTCGAGCATCGGTGCGCCGGAAAGATTGTGGCGACCGTTCGAGTCGCCGGCGAGATTCATCATTTCGAACGTGACGCGAATGTTGTGTCGAAGCGGCTCATAGCTCCCGGCGCGATCGATTTCTCGAAAGACGTTCACTTCGCGCGTCCGCGCGAGAAAACGATCGGGATTCTGTGCGGCGAAGATCGCGAGCGGCGCGACCGCCGCTGCGAAGACCGCCATCCAGATTGCTAGGCCGACGAGATTATCTCTTATGAGCCGCCGCTGCGTGCTTGCCATGTACAGCAGGAACAGCACGGCGTACACCGGAACGAGACGAAACGCGATGTAGCTGTAGAAACCAGCGGCGAGCGCCGCGCCAGCGAATGCGAACGAAGCGCGGCTCCTCTTCTCGATGCCCCGAACGAGGAAGTAGATCGCGAGAACTTCAAGCAGCGGTACCAAAGACGCTTCCCACGAGATGCGACTGAATGTCACGGCCCAGCGCGACGCGGCGAGCAGCGCGGTCGCGACGAGCGCCGGAACGGCGCCGAACAATCGGCGCGCAAGCGGGTAAAACGCGACCACGGCCGCAAGCCCGGCGAGTGCGGGCACGATGCGCAGGGCGAAGACCGTGTAGCCGAACAGCCGGATCGATCCTGCTAGCAGATAGAGGTAGAGCGTCGAGTACCCGAGCGCGCTGTCGAACCAGAGCCGCACATGGTCGCCATTGATCAGAGTCGCGGCGTCGCGTGCATTCAGCGCTTCGTCGTACCAGAGCCCAGGCGGGAATGACGAGAAGTGCCAGAACCGGAAGAACGCGGCGATCCCGAACACGGCGAGCGCGCATGCGACTTCGACTCGTCGCGAGAGCTGTATCTCCGGAGGAGGCGTCGCGTACGCGCGCGCTCGTTGCAGATAGATCGCCGTCGCCGCGCCAAACATCGCGATGGCGATGATGAACCCAATCCAAACGTACGGGATCGGCTCCGCGGGCCACGTGAGACCGAACTGGGCCGCGATTGCGACGGCGACCGCGCCGAGCGCCAGCAATTCCGATGCGTGATCCCGAGCAAACGCAGCGAATCGCACGGAACGCGCTGCTTCGAGCGCCGAACTGCCCGATCTGTTCGCGCCCATACGCCTCCGTGCGGCCGCCTTGGTGCCCGATCGACCGAACTATACGCCGCTGCCGTGCGCGCTGCCAGCGATCCACACCACCGTTTCGGAACAACGGCTCACGATGCCGGCG
>JANXYW010000215.1 GCA_025355835.1 Chloroflexota bacterium | reverse complement strand
GTTCGCCGTCCGCCGCCGTCGCAACCACGTAGCCCTCGCGCCGCAGCGCGCGTTCGAGCGAGTCGGAGATGCCCGGATCGTCGTCGACGACAAGAATGCGCATCGACTCCAGCATATCAAGCCCTCACTTTGCGGCTGCGTGAGACTCGTCTGTCGGCGCTTCGTCACACCTGTTGCATTCACGCTAACACTCGTTACTAAGAGAATCCTGAGAAGGCGGTCCCTCCGCGTTTCCCGCCACATCGCTGCTTTTCTTACCCGCCTCTTAGTCGGCGCTCAGACGGCGTTTAGTCGGCTCGCGGAAGATGCTCCTGTCACGCACGACGCCGGCGAAAGGAGGCGAGAGGATGACGCGGTGAGACCGGTGGTGGCTGATGAAGCAATACAGAATCAGAATAGAAAGTCGAAAGGAAAAACCAACATGAACAGCATTGGTAAGTGGTGGCTCGCCGCTGCGGGCGGACTCGTCCTCACAGGAATCGTCGGCGTCGGCGCCGTGATGGCGCAGACGCCCGTACCCGGCACGAGCGCGACCGGCACGACGTTCCTCGCCCGCGTCGCACAGAAGCTCGGCCTCGACACGGGAACTGTGGAGACCGCGGTGAAGAGCGCCAAGACCGACGAAATCGACGCCCGCGTCGCGAGCGGTGCGCTGACGCAAGCGCAGGCGGACCAGATCAAGCAGCAGATCGCCAACGCGCCCGCAGACGCCCCGATTTTCGGTGGCGGCCGCGGTGACCACGGCGGCCACCGCGGCCCGGGCGGACCCGGAGAGCCAGCGAAGCTCGCGGCGTTCCTCGGCATCACCGCCGAACAGCTCCGCACCGAGAACAACGCTACCGGCGCAACGCTGGCGACCGTCGCTCAGGCGCACGGCAAGAGCCGCAACGAACTGAAGGCGTTCCTCGCAACGGAAGCCAAGACGCACGTTGATAAGGAAGTCGCTGACGGCGAACTGACGCAGGCCGAAGCCACGACGAAGCTCGCCGACTTGACGGCGAATCTCGACCAGATGATCGACCGCACCGGCGGCCCCGGACGCGGTCCCGGTGGGCCGGGAGGCCGCGGCGGGCGCGGCGGCGATGGCTCCGGCTACTACGGCGCGCCGCAAACGCCAGGCACGACGCAAACGCCGACTGCCAACAACGGCTAGCCGTCAAGAAGCAACCGCTCGAGCAAGGCAGGGCGTCGCATGCGACGCCCTGCCTTCGCACGTGTCGGCTATCATCAACGATGCAACGTGGCAGCATGCGCTTCCGGCTCACACTCATCCTCGCGGTGGTCGCACTGGCGGCCGTGCTGTCGCCGGATCTCCCGCACCAGCGCGCAGTCAGCGCGGCGACCATCGTCCTTCCAAGCTCGAAGCTCGCGCCCGATGTCGTAGCTGCGCTCCAGAACGCCCCTTCGATCCGAGTCATCGTCTCGCTCCGTGCCGGCGCAGCGCCGTCATCCAACGCGGCGAACGCGCGCACCGCGATCGCGGCTGCGGCAACGCGCGCACTCACTGCCGTCGCGCCCAGAGACTTCCAGCTCGACCGTCGGTACGAGGCAACGCCCGCGTTCGCGGGCCGCGCGACCGCCGCCGGCGCGCTCGCGCTATCGGCGCACCCGGACGTGCTGAGCGTCGCGCTCGATCGCGTTGTCCACGCCGATCTTTCGGAGGCGGTGCCGCTGATCCGCGCCGACATTGTGCAGAACACGCTCGGCTTCACCGGAGCGGGCGTCGTCGTCGCGGTGCTCGACACCGGCATCGATACGGACCACCCGATGCTCGCCGATTCGCTGATCCACCAGGAGTGCTATCTCTCGCTCGCCGTCTGCCCAGGCGGGCCAAATGTCGCAGAGGACGGTCACGGCCACGGCACGCACGTCAGCGGCATCATCACGTCGAACGGCCCGCCCGTCGGCGTCGCGCCCGGCGCATCGATCGCGGCGTTCAAGGTGCTGGACGATACGGGTAGCGGCGAGTTCTCCGACGTCCTCATGGCGTACGACCACATCATCGCCCACCACCCGGAAGTCGAGCTGATTAACATGAGCCTTAGCGACGGAGGAACCTACGGCCCCGGCATCTGCGACTTCGGCATCCCGGCCGTGACGGCCGACCTCGCGGCGACGCGCGCGATGGGCATCACGACATTCGCGGCGGCGGGAAACAACCACGCGAAAAACGGCCTCGGTTATCCCGCTTGCCTTACCGACGTCGTGGCGGTCGGTGCGGTATATGACGCGAACGTCGGCGCGTTCATCTGCGACGCGACGACCGCGGCCGACCAGGTGACGTGCTTCTCGCAGTCAGACAACGCGCTCGATCTGCTGGCGCCAGGCGCCGTGATCCAATCGACGTACCTCAATGGCGGCCTCGCGAACCTCGCAGGTACGTCGATGGCCTCGCCCGCCGCGGTCGGTGTCGCAGCGCTACTCCTCCAGAGCGAGCCCACACTTTCGCCGGCGAACCTTGAAGCGCGACTGAAATCAACCGGCAAGCCGATCGTCGATGCCGCAAACGGCGTCCTCACCTGCCGGGTCGATGCGTACGCGGCCGTGATCAAGGCCAGCGGCCCGGTCTGCCCACCCGCAAGCTCCGTCGGCGGCATCGCCATCGCGCCCGACGTGTTGGCACTGCGTGAACCAGACCGATCCGGGATGTCTACGCAATGGTTGATCGCCATCGTCGGGATGGCCGTGATACTCGCCGCGAGCATCAGGCTACGCATGTCCGAAGGTCCACGAGCGAGCGTGAACTCTAACGCGAGCGGACGCTCAGCGTAGTGCAATCGCGTGCGCGACCGTTGATTGGACGCCGTTCGTGCGCTCAGCAGCCGCCGCGGAACGCCTTCCCCAGCGCCCACATGTTCCACTGGGCGGTAGAAGCCCAGTGCTCCGATGCGAGCGCCCAGTCGTGAAACAGCCCGTTCCCTGCTCCAACATCCGCTGCTCGCGCCAGGCCGACGTACACCATCACAATCGAGAGGTTGTAGTCGGCGCCGTCGTCGCCGCGCCAGATCGGCGCCGCCAACGTCCGTCCGGACGCATCAACGCGCGTCGCATCGAACTGCAAAAATACTTGCCGCCCGGGCGTCAGAAAGATGTACTGCAGCGCCGATTTCGCCCAGTCGCCGCCGCACTGGCCGATGCCAGGCGCGTGCATCTGGAGCATCCGTATGTGACGGCCGCCAACGCACGTGAACGACTCGCCGTCCACGACGGTCTCGACAGTGCACGCCTCGCCGGCAGCCCCGCCGTTCTGGACGGCTTTCAGCGCTTCGAGCATGTTGATCCGCCCCGCGCCGGCCCATCCGGGCGTGCTACCGGCCGGCACCGGCGTCGCCGTACCTTTGATGATGTCCGTGATCTGCTGCGGCGAGAGATCGGGCTTCAGCGACAACATCAGCGCCGCCAACCCCGATACCTGGGGTGTCGAAAACGACGTCCCACTGCCAACGGCATAGGGGCCGCCGGGCAAACATGGCAACAGCACAAAACAACGCGAGGCCGGGAGTGTGCCTACCACGTCTTCACCCACGGCCACAACGTCCACTTCCGGCCCATAGCTCGAGAACGCCGAGCGTTTGTCGGGAGCATTCTGCGACGCCGCACCCACCGCAAGCACTTCGGAAATGCGTGCCGGAAACGCCACGCCAGATGTCCCCGCGTTTCCCGCAGCCGCGACCACAATCACGCCCGAGCGCGTCGCCTCCGACACAGCGTCGCGCACTTCCTGCGCATCCCGCAGGCCGCCGAGGCTGAGATTGATCACGCGCGCGCCGTTGTGAACGGCATACAGAATCCCACGCGCCGTCGCGATGGAATCGCCGGAGCCGTAACAATCGAGCACCTTGATCGGCATGATGCGCACGTTGCGCGCCACGCCAACCATGCCCGTCCCGTTTGCCGCTGCCGCAATCACACCCGATACGAATGTGCCGTGACCGATGTCGTCATTGACGAAGCCGTTCGTTACGTTATCGCAACCCGGCGAGCTGTCGCTGACAAACGAGCACCCGTTCACGTCATCGACGCAGCCGTTGCCGTCATCATCGATACCGTTGTTGGGAATCTCCGCGGGGTTCGTCCAGATATTGGCCCGCAAGTCCGGATGGCGGATATCGACGCCCGTGTCCACAACCGCGACCACGATGTCGGGCGAGCCTTGCTCGATGTTCCAGGCAGCTTGTGCGTTGACGGCGGTGAGATACACCGACTGTTTGCTGAATAGCGGCTCCGCCGGAGAATCGGCCGATGCCACAACAACGATCAGAAGGATGGCGATCAATGAGGCGACAAGCAGGATCGCCTGAGTGATTCGCATTAGAACCCTTCAACGCAGCGCTTGAAACATACCGATGAGGAGCGTATCATAGCACCCAAGTCTGTGTCTGTTACGGATGGCTCGTCTTTGGAGGCTAGGTTTTTGTTGAAACGCCACCGCTGGTCGCAGGTAGCTCTCACCCGGAGGACGGCTGCGGTCACCCTCCTCGCCCTAACGGCGATCTTCGGGCTGGGCGCCCGCTGCATCCAGCAAACCAGCGTTCACGTCGACAAGGATGGCTACACGCACATCACGGGTGAGATGTTTAACGACACGGACATTCAGGGTACGCACATCATGCTGCGCGCCTCGCTGTTCGACGATCAAGACAACGTTGTCGCCACAAAGGACGCGCCTACCTGCCCGCCCGACACGCAGGCGCACGACCAGACCATGTTCGATATTCGCTTCGACAACCCCATCGCGCTCCCCTTCGCGCGCTACGACGTGCGACCCATCTCCGGCGTCACGCTGCCCACCGCACTCCCGGACCCCGACGTGGTCGTCTTAAAGACGGACGCCATTCGCTTCACCGGCGTACCAGACATCCCTGGCATTCCAATTACGGACAAGGATGTCCTGCTCGAATTCGGTGTCCGCAATAGATCTGGTGTCACCATCGTCGGCGTGCAGGGATGTGCGGCTGTGTACGACCAGCACGGCGATGTGGTCGCGGCGCAGACGGCGGAACTGACGCAAATTGGACCCGGCGGTCCGGAGCCCGCGCAATTCGACTCCCTGGGGCCAGCGCTCGCGTTTCTCGTCATCCGCGACGTACCGACTACGCCTACGCAGGTGCGGGCGTGGCTTTGGTTCGGCGACAAGGGCGCAACAACGTCCGCGTGGAAGTTCTTCTCGACGCCGCTGATCACGATCCAGCCGCGCAAGCCGTAGCCGGGTAGCGACTGCTGCTTCGCAGCGCACCGCGCGGCGCGCTCGCCATGTTTCGCCGGGGACATCACTGGGGCGCTGGTTCTGTTCTGGCGAACACCAGCGTCGCGTCGCGGCGGACGTACACGTTGAGCCACTTGCCGTCCCGAAGCCTCGCGGCCCGCCGTTCGTACTCGCGAGCGAGGCGCTCGCTTTTTAGCATATCGATCACCGCAGGAATGAAGGAGCTCTTGAGGCCGGCGTAGTCGGCGGGCGTCCACGGCGACGTGGAAAGACCGTCGAACAGGATGACGATGTCCGGATGCTGGTCGAGGACGTATTCGGAGTCGTACTTCTCGTGGCCGGCGGGAAACTCGCCGAGATCGACGTCGCGATGGGCGATGTGTTCATCGTTGATGCCGAGCATGTCGATCACGGTCAGGCGCGATTCGTAGGCGATGGCGCCGACGGGAACGACCGCCACCGTGGTCGTGGCCGGAACGTTGTCACGGAGCCAGCGTCCGATCTCCATGCGGTCCGCGACGGCACGGCGCTCGCCGGCAATGAGGCTCGAGTCAGCGGCGGAGGGCTGGAGCGTGAAGACGAGGGCGGCGCCGGCGACAAGGCCGATGGTGGCCTGCGCACGCCAGCGCTTCAAAGCGTTGCCGGGGTCGATCGCCTCGATGATGGCGGCGATGGATGCGACGGCAAGCGCGTAGAAGAGCGGCATAACGGGGGCGAAGAAGCGGAAGCGGAGCAGCGAATCGCCGCCGACGTACACGACGTACGCCATCCACGCGGCGATCAGCGCGAAGAGGTACAGCGCGGCGGCGCGACGGACCGACGTGAAGGCGATGGCCAGTGGCACGAGGAAGAGGAGCCAACCGCCCGACTCCTGGAGGAACGCCGCGACGTAGCGGAGCCCGCGATCGTACTGCAGCAGGCCGACGCCGACCTTAGCGTAGTAGGTGTTGGGGTAGAGCCAGCCGTACGTGGTGTAGCGCCAAACGAAGTACGGCGCGAACACCGCGGTGAATGCCGTGATCCAGACGAGGAGTGCAGCCAGTTCGCGCGCCATCGGGCGCACCAGGCCGTCGCCGGCGCGTACGCGCAAGATCGCGTCCGCAAGCTTGAACGCGGCGGAGGCGCCGACGAGCACGAGCGCATCGGGCCGCGCCATGGCGGCGAGCGCCCATACTGCTCCCGACGCACCCACGAACGGGTGATCGCGCTCGTGTAGGTGCAGTGCGACGGCGGCGAGGATGAGCACGGCGAAAAGCGGCGCTTCGAGGCCGGCCGAGGCCCACAGGGCCCACGTGCCGGAAGACGCGAGCAGCAACGCAGCGACGAGACCAGCGATGCGGCCGGCCGGGCCATCGACTACGCGGGTGGCGAAGTAGTACGCCCCACCGGCAGCGACGACGGCCAGCGCGAAGCCGAGCCAGCGGCCGCTGAGGACGATATCGGCGCCGAGCTTGTCCAGTCCGGCGATCATCTCGACCCAGAGGAAGTTGGAGTAGCCC
>JANXYW010000198.1 GCA_025355835.1 Chloroflexota bacterium | reverse complement strand
TGCAGATTGAACTCGTCGAAACGACGGCGGCGCTCCAGCCCGTTTGGCTGCGCTTTCCGGCTTCTATCAGTACGACTTCGCGGCGTTCGGGTGCAAAGCACCGCCCGGCGCGCAGCGCGTGCTCGTCGGTTCCGATCCGGGGCGCTTCTTCTCGCCGCCGTACGTCGGCCCGAAGGGCTGGATCGGCATGCACCTGCATGCGCTCATCGATTGGGAGCTTGCTGCGGAACCGATTCGCGACAGCTACCGCATGACCGCGCCAAAGCGGCTTGTGGCGCTCATCTAACGACGTCGTGATCAGGCCGAGGTAGTAAGCTACCGCAGCGGCCTGAAGAACGCGCGCACATCTTCTAGCAGCAGCGCCGGCTGTTCGAGGGCGGCGAAGTGGCCGCCGCGCGGCATCTCCGTCCAGTGCACCAGGTTGACGCGCGACTCCACCCAGCTCCGCGGTGCACGCGCCAGCTCTTTCGGGAACATCGCCACGCCGACTGGCGCTTTGATCTGCGGCCATCCACCCAGCGCGTCGCGCCGCGATTCCAGATAGATGTTCGCGGCGCTGGCGATACTGGTGGTCGCCCAGTAGAACATGATGTTCGTCAGCAGTTGATCCTTCGTGAATACGCTCTCGATGTCGCCGTTGCAGTCGCTCCACGTGCGGAACTTCTCGACGATCCACGCCGCAATACCCGCCGGCGAATCCGTCTGCGCGATGCCGAGCGACATCGGCTTCGTGGCCTGCGTGATGTTGTAGCCCATCTCGTCTCGCTGGATCACCGCCGCGTGCTCGAGATACGGCTTCGCTTCCGCCGATCGCGCTTGCTCCGGCGTCGGCCGCGCGCCGATGAAGTTCAAGTGCGCGCCGATCACGCGCTCGGTGTTTTCCGCCGCCATCAACGAAGTGACGACGCCGCCCCAATCACCGCCCTGCGTACCGTAGCGCTCGTACATCAGCTCGTGCGTCATCAGGTGGTCGAACGCGCGCGCGATGCGCACGGGTCCCCAGCCGGGCTCCTTCGGCTTGCTGCTGAAGCCGAAGCCGGGGAGTGCCGGAATTACCACATCGAACGCGTCCGCCGCATCGCCACCGTGCGCGGCAGGATCCGTGAGCGGCGCGATGAGGTGATGAAACTCGAAGATCGATCCCGGCCAGCCATGCACGAGCATCAGCGGCATCGACGCCGGGCCTTTGCCGCGCACGTGCCAGTAGTGGATGTCCACGTCGTCGATGGTGCTGAGGAACTGCGGGTACGCATTCAGCGCTGCTTCTTGCGCGCGCCAATCGTACTCGTCGTGCCAGTACGTGCACAATTCGCGCACGTAGGCGAGGCTCGCGCCGCGCTCCCACGCTTCGCCCGGCAGGGGGTCGGGCCAGCGCGTCTTCGCCAGCCGCTCGCGCAGATCGCGGAGCACGAAATCGGGCACCTCGATCTGAAATGGCTCTGGCGGCATGATCGGCCTCCTGCGTCGCCTGCGCAGCATCGTACCGATGCGGGAACGGAATGTCGAACGGATTGTATAGTGACTCTGTGCCACTCACTGTAGAGTGCCGGCGGCGTGCTGGTCAGTACGGACAAACGCGAGGAGACGAGGACGAATGCCAGGCATTAAGCTGAGCAAAGCGCGGTGTCGCGCGCTGGTGATCTCCTGCTCGGACTTCCGGTTCATTTCGGCGCAACGCCAGATCCGCCTCGATCTGGGCCTGGAGCACGCGTACGACCTGCTCGCCCGCCCGGGCGGCGTGTTCGCGCTCGTGCGGCCCAGCACGCGTACGGCGCGCCAGTCGATGCTCGATGAGATCGATATGCTGCGTTCGCTGCATCACTTCCGCGAGATATTGCTGATGAACCACGTGACGTGCGGCGCCTATCGTGGCCTCGCTCGCGGCAAAGCCGAAGTGCGGTTGCATCGCGAGGATCTGCTGCGCGCGAAGGCGATGCTTCAGTCGCGCTACCCGCGCCTCGCGATCACGGCATACCTCTCGACGATCGTCGACGACAGTGTGCGCGTCGTGTCCGTCACGGACGAAGAGGAGTAGCACACGCATGCGGGGCCGGCCCCAATCCCTCTCGGCGCTCTCCGCGACTCCGCGGTGAACCCCCAGCCGGTTGTCATGCTGAGAACGAAGCATCTTGCCGCGATCCAGCAAGGTCCTTCGCTGCGCTCAAGGACGACACGGTTGCCACCCAAACCAATCCCCTCTGCGCCCGCTGCGGCTCTGCGGTGAATTCGCTACAACCTAGAACCTAGAACCTAAAACCTCTATAGTCGCTGCATGCCACGACTCAGCAAGCTCAGCCGCTCCATCGACGGACGCGTCGCCATCATCACCGGCGCCGCTAGCGGCATGGGCCGCGCGACCGCCTACGTCTTCGCCGATGAGGGCGCCCGCCTCGCGCTCGTGGATCGCAGCGCCGACGCGGTCGAAGCGGTCGCAGCGGAGATCCGCGCCGCCGGCGGACACGCGCAAGCGTACGCGGCGGATCTCGCTGACGGCGCCGCGATCCCCGATCTCGTCGCGCGCATTCGCACCGATCTCGGGCCGATCGACATCCTCGTGAACAACGCGGGCATCTCCGTCGGCGCGCCCATCGATCACGAGCGGTGGGAGGAGGCGTGGGCGCTGACCTTCGCTGTCAATCTGACGGCGCAGGCCCGCCTGATCCGCGCCTGCGTAGATGATCTAGCGCGAAACCATGACGGCCGCATCGTCAACATTGCATCGACCGAGGGGTTGGGCGCGACGGCGGGTGCCAGCCCGTACACGGCCGCGAAGCACGGCGTCATCGGCCTCACGCGCTCGATGGCGGTGGAGTTGGGGCCGCGCGGCATCAACGTCAACTGCATCTGCCCCGGCCCGATCAAGACGGGTATGACTGCGGGCATCCCGGACGAAGCGAAGGACAAGTTCGCGCGCCGCCGCGTCGCGCTCAAGCGCTACGGCGATCCCGAAGAAGTCGCGCACGCGACCCTCAGCCTCGTGCTCCCCGCCGCAAGCTTCATCAACGGCGCGCACCTCGTCGTCGACGGCGGGCTGATGATCCGCAACGCGTGACGGCGGCGCGATGACTACGGCTGCCAGCGCACTTCGTACACGCGTACGGCATCCTCGAAGCCCTTCACCTCGAACGCACCGCGGTCCGTAAAGAGGAAGTTCTTCCCGGAGAGCAAACCGCGCACGGTATCGGGTACGAGGATCTCGCCACCAGCAGCCTTCGCGGCGATTCGCGAGGCAAGGATCACCGTCGCACCGAACAGATCGCCGTCTTCCTCGATCGGCTCGCCTGCGTTGAGGCCGACGCGTACGTGCAGCGGCTCCGGCATCGATTCGGTGTGCACGGCGAACGCCCGTTGGAGCGCGATCGCGCACTCCATCGCCGACGTCACCGACCCGAACGACGCCATGAACCCGTCGCCCATCGTCTTCACCTCCGCGCCACCGTGCTGCTTCAGGAGGTCGCGCGTGATCCGCTCGTGGTCGCGCAGCACATCGCGGCCCTTCGCGTCGCCGAGGCGCTGCATCATCTCCGTATGCCCAACGATGTCGGTGAAGAGCACGGTCCGCAGGCCGCCGAGTGTGGGCGCGACCACCGCGGGCGCGGATGCCGGCATGCTTGATACGCCGTCCTCTTCGTCCAGAAAGCGCTGGACGAAGGGCAGCCCATTTACCATCTCAAGCCCCGACGATGCCTCGAACGTCGCGAGGCGTCCGTTGCGGAGCCCCGCAGCCAGCGCACGAGACGTCTCGAGCGACGAGAATCCGACGCCCTCCGCATGAAGGATGAGTGTCGGCGCGTCGACCGCATCGATCGCGCTGGCGAGATCAATCTCCGCGATCGCACTGAAGAGCGCCTGTGCGGAAGCTTGCGTCGCGGACTGGCGACAGAACGCCACCATCTCGCGATTGGCCGCGGGATCGGCCCAGCCGTACATCCGCTGCACCAACGTGTCGATGTACATGTCCCAATTTGTGTCCAACAGTGCCGACAGTCCTTGCGTGTCGGCATCAGTATCTGCGTGCGAGCCCGGCGTACGCGGCCCGATGAGGATGAGCCTGGCGACGAGCTCCGGATGCTTTTGCGCGAACGACAGCCCAAGCATTCCTCCGGAGAACAATCCGATGACGGCGAATCTCTTCCATCCGGTCTTGTCCACAAACGCTTCGATATCTCGGTGCAACGCGGCGAGCGACGTGTCAGACGCCGCCCGGTCTGACAGCCCCTGACCCCGCAGGTCGAGCGTCGCGAACGGCCGTTGTGACGCGATGGCCGGGAAGTAGGGGCCAAATGAAAGGTTGGCCCACCCCAGTTGCGCATGGGCAAAGGGGATCGCCGGCAACCACAACACCGGCAGCCGAGTCCCCTCCCCGGCTGTCGAGAACGCGATGTTCACGCGGTCAAAGGTCTTGGCGTAGCGGATCTGCGGCTCCATCCCGGGATTATGAGCGATCGGCAAGCGCTGAGCTACGGACATCGCGCGGACTGAAGTCCACGCTACGGCTTGGCAGGCGGCGATTTCGCCACCATCACCAATCGTGCGACGCACGGCGGACGTGACGGGCGCCCGCGAGCGGCAGCAGCTCCATGCGCTCGGTGACGACGTTTACGACGCGCTCTTGCCGCTCGATGTGACCGTGCACGATGATCGCGCTGGCGTGCTCGATGATGCGCTGGTACTTCGCGACGAGATGCGGCTTGGTGATGACGTTGAGCAGCCCGAAGTGGTCCTCCAGCGTGTGGAAGACGAAGCCCTTCGCCGTCTGGGGCGCCTGCCGCACGGCGACGAAGCCGGCCACCGTCACCGGCGCACCGTGCATCATGCGGTCAACGACGTGGCTGGGCGTGATGCCTTCGTGCAGCGAACCGAGCGCGAGATCCATGATGTGCCCGCGCGCGGTGATCGCGCCTTCCGTGTACCGCAGGTCGGTCACGATGCGTTCGCCGTCCGTCATCTCGACGAGCGGCACGAGGTCGGCATCGTACGGCAGCGCGAGCGGTAGCTGCTTGCCGAGCGGCTGATAGAACAGCCCGAGCTGCCAGAGCAACTCGCGCTCGTGCAGCCCGGTCCAGGCGAACGCGCCGAGATGGATCAGCCGCTCGATCGGCTCGCGCTCGATGCGCGTGCGGCGCCAGAAATCCCAGAGCGAGATGTACACGCCGCCGCTCCGCGCCTCATCGTCGAGCCGCGTGCGCGTCGCCTCGCCGATGCCGCGCACGTAGTTGTAGCCGAGGCGGATCGCGCCGCCTTCGATGATGCAGTCGCCGCGGCTGCGGTTGGCATCGACCGCACGCACTTCGATGCCGTTGCGCCGCGCCTGGTTGACGATGACGCCGGGGCTGTAGAACCCGAACGGCCACTCGTTCAGCCATGCCGTGTAGAACTCCAGCGGGTAGTAGCGCTTCAGCCACGCCAGCTTGCCCGCCGTCTCCGCCATCGCGGCGGCGTGCGCCTTGGGGAAGCCGAACGCCGCGAAGGCGACGATCTTCTCGAAGATCGCGACAGCGCCCGCGTCGTCGACGTAGCCCTGTTCGCGCGCGCCCTGCATGAACGCCGCGCGCAGCTTCTCCATCTCTTCGCGAGAGCGCTTGCGGCTCATGGCGCGGCGCAGGCTCTCGGCCTGGCCCGCGGTGAAGCCGGAGATCGCCATCGCTACTTCCAACACCTGTTCCTGGAAGACGATCACGCCCTTCGTCTCGCCGAGGATGGGTTCCAGGATGGCGTGGTCGTACGTCACCGCCTCGCGGCCCTGGCAGCGCGCTATGTACGGATTAACGGCGCCGCCCTGGATGGGGCCGGGGCGGATCAGTGCCACCTGCACCACCAGGTCTTCGATCGATGAGATGTTGAGCCGCAGGATCGCCTGCAACTGCGCGCGGCTCTGGATCTGCACGATGCCCAGGATGTCGCCGCGCTGGATCATCTCGTAGACGGCGGGATCGTCCAGCGGAATGTCCGCGGAATCGATGCGGCGGTCGCGGTGCTCTTCGATGAGATCGAGGATGCGGTACAGGTGGCCAAGGCTCGGGTAGCCGAGGAAGTCCATCTTGATGAAGCCGGCATCGGCGACGGAATCTTTATCCCACTGGCAGATGAAGCGCCCGGGCATCGCCGTCGGCTGCACGGGCACCTGCTCGATGATCGGCGTGCTGGAGATGATCATGCCGCCGGAATGCTGACTGAGGTGCCGCGGCGTCTCGCGCAGCTCCTCGACCAGCCGCACGAACTCCTGCCAGATCGGCGAGTCGATGCGGTCGACGAACTCCGGCATATCGCGCAGTTCTTCGATGAGCGAGCGCGCGAAGCGGCCGCGCAGGCGTTTCGCGAGCTTGTCGATGTCCGTTTCCTGCAGTCCCAGCGCTTTGCCGACGTCGCGGATCGCCATCGGATAGCGATACGTGATGACGTTGGCGACCATCGCCGCGTACTCGGTGCCGTAGTTCTCGAAGACGTGCGCAAACATGCGCTCGCGCGCTTCCCGCGCGAAATCGATATCGATATCCGGCACGTCTTCCTTGCGCCGCGCCTCGTTGAGGAACCGCCCCGAAAACAGGTTGTACTTGATCGGATCGATGCCAGAGAGATCGAGCAGGTAGCAGACCAGCGACCCCACCGACGATCCGCGGCCGCGGGCGGGCAGCTTGTTGTCGCGCGCGTAGCGCATGATCTGCCAGTTGCGCAGGAAGAAGCCCGCTTGCGACGCCTGCCGGATCAGCTCCAACTCGTGCCGGATGCGCCGTTCGAGATCGGTCGTGATGCGGCGATACTTCTCGCGGGCGCTGGCGAAGCAGACCTCTTCGAGAAACTCGTCCGCAGTGCGGCCGCCCGGCGCTTCGAAGTCCGGGAACTGATACGTGAGGTCGCGCGTCAGATCGAACGTGCAGCGATCGGCGATGATGCGCGTATTGGCGATCGCTTCCGGCAGATCGGCGAAGCGGCGCGCCATCTCCGCGGGCGCCTTCAAATAGAACTCGGCGTTCTTGCGGCGAAGGTGCTCCGACGCATCGAGCGTGCTGCGATGCCGCACGGCCACGAGCACATCCTGCAGCCGATGCCGCGCCCGTTCGTGGTAGTGCACGTTGTTCGTGGCGACGATGCCGAGACCGAGCGCGCTCGCCAGTTCAGCGAGGCCGCGGTTGCGCGCGCGGTCGCCGTGAACGAGATTCTGCTGCAGTTCGATGAAGAAGTTGCCGGTACCGAAGATCGCGGCGTAGCGCGAGGCCGCTGCATTTGCCGCGGCGCAATCGCTCGCTTCGATGAGGCGCGAGATCTCGCTCTCGCGGCAGCCGGAGAGCGCGATGATGCCTTCGGCGCAGCCACGCAGCTCCTCCGGATCGAGCTGCGGCTCGTCGCGCGGGCTGTTGAGATGTGCGTGCGAGATCAGGCGGCTGATGTTGGCGTAGCCGCGCTGCGTTTCGGCCAGCAGCGTCAGATGCGCGCCGCCGCGCAGCGTCACCTCCGCGCCGATGATCGGCCGGACGCCCCACTCCTTCGCGGTCTGCGCGAACTCCATCGCGCCGGCAAGATTGTCGTGATCGGTGAGCGCCAGCGTGTCGTAGCCAAGCTGGCGCGCGGTCAGCACCAGCTCCAGCGGGCTCGATGCGCCTTCGCGGAACGAGTAGGAGCTGTGGCAGTGCAGCTCGACGTACGTGTCAGTGCGCATGCCACTCCCCCTCCAACCGGTCGAGGTAGATCGTGATGGGCCGGCCGTCTTCCAGCAGTAGATCGAAGTACTCGCGCGAGATCGGCGCGTCGGTCCACCAGCGGTCGTCGGTGCGATAGCGTTCGCGCACCTGCGCGACGGTTCGCCAGCGGCCGTGGTGCTGGATGCGGTGCGGCATCGCATTGCCGTCAACTTCGACCTGTAGCGATCGCGGTGCGCTCAGGCGTCGTACGGTATCAGGATCGCCCGTTCTTCCGGATGTCGTGAGCATGGATCTACCTCCACGGCGCGCCAGACCACCGGCCGCCGATAGTGCACGCGTAACTGGCGGACCGCTTCCGCCACCTGGTCAAGCTGCGGCGTGGTGTCGGTCACCAGCCGTTTCTGCTGCGCAACTTCGTTGCCGATACCATCGAGCGTGATCGCGATCGTGTCGACCGATGACGTGAGCGCAAGCGCAGCCAGCCGCGTCTTCAGCAGGAGCATGATCCGCGGCTCGTCGGAAGTGGGCGCGCGGAACGTGTCGAGCCGCTCCCAGACGAGGCCGCCATCGAGCGACAGCTGGACGTGCATGCGGCGCGCGCTCTTGTGGCCGAGCTGATACAGCAGCCGCCGGATCAGCTGCTGCCCGGCCATCACCAGCGTTTCGACCGTGGCGACAGGCGCGTCGAACGTCAGCTGCTCAACGAGGCACTCCACGGGCGCTCGAGGTTTCAGCGGCCGGCGATCGATGCCGTTCGCCAGCTCCCACAT
>JANXYW010000194.1 GCA_025355835.1 Chloroflexota bacterium | reverse complement strand
GGTTGCTGCAGGCGCTTCGAGCACCTCACCTCCGGCCTTCGGCCACCTCCTCTCCACGACGTGGAGAGGAGGCTTGGTTCGAGGATCGCCGTGTTTAGCGGACGAATGCGACGTACGTTTGGGCGCGCTGGAGCCGATTCTGTACGTAGAAGCAAAGCCGAAGGAGCGTCGAATGCCGTTTTGGGCGCTGGTTGATCCGCTAACGGGGGAGCCTGTGGAGGTGGTGCAGGATCTCGATCGGGTGATCCCGGACGGGTTGATCGTGATCGAGCTGCCGGCGCCTCGTGAGCGGGTATCGCTGGCTGCGCCCGGCGTGCACGATCGCGGTGGGGGCGCCGAGGGGCACGAGGTCCAGACGGAACGCGATGCGAAGACTCAAGCCGGGAAGGGTACGGCACAGGCGAAGGAGTTTGCGGCGGAGCAGTTCTTCGGGCGCGTGGAGCGCGAGTTGACCCGCGCGAAGAAAACCGGCGATCACTTCTCGGTGCTGCTCTTCGATCTGGCGCCGGTCGACCGGCCGCGCGCGAACGAATTGGTGAAGGAGATCCTGCACGAATGCAAGCGCGATCTCGTCGCGGGCGACTACGTCGCGCTGCTGCGCGAGCACCTGACCGGCGTACTGCTGCGCGACGTGAACGCGGGCGGCGCACGCATTGCGCTGCCACGCGGCGAAGTGACGATCATCGCGTTTCCGGAGGATCGGAAAGCGATCGAGTCGCTGCTGAATCGCCGGCATCCGCTGCTGCGGGCGTCACGGCATGAGGCGGCGTAGGTAGGATGTAGGTTCCGGGTTGTAGGTTATGGGTTTGGGGGGGCGAGGGCTCCGCCCCACTATCGATCGCGGCGGCGGAAGCGGCCGGGGCGGCGAGCTACGTCGCGTGCTCGGACGGAGCGGTGCGTGCTCGATGAACCTTCACCGCCTTCGTCTTCTTCGTCGGGGTCTTCATCATTATCGGCGTCGTCTTCTTGTTCGTCGTCTTCGTCCTCCGTCGCGTCTGAGAAGAAGTCGAGGGGGTGGCTGTGCCACCAGAGATAGAACAGCATGACGCCGAACGTCAGCGATACGATCATGAGCAGCAGGCCGCTCGTATCGCGGCGGAACAGCAATCCCCACCCGGTCGGCACGATGATGGCGAGTTGCGCGCCCCACGGCACGAATGTGAGCAGGCGGTAGCGTTCGCGCTGCCACGCCAGCAACGCATACACCGGCACGAACACGATCATCTGCGCGCCGATGATCTGCTCCGCCGTTCGATCAGCGCCGCCGAGCGACAGCGCGTGCAGTCCACCCGTGAGCAGCGCGAACCCTTCGAAGAACGTCCAGATTGCCAGCATCACCAGCAGCACGCGCAACGCGCCCGCAGCGCTGATCACCGAGATCGCGCTTGGCTCCGCCGCGTGTTTCGCGGGTTCGGCCGGCGGTGGAGTGCTCATGGTCAGATCGAATCCGTCTGCCGCGGAAGGTTCGTCATCAGCAGCACGAGCAGTCCTGCCGCGGCGAGAATCGGCACGAGCGCCTCTCCCGCGCTGACGTCGCCGCGCGCCCAGTGGAACGTCGCCGCGAACATGGCGACGAACTGCTCCAACGACGCGAGCCACAACACGAAGCGATGCCGCAGCGGATTGCGCGCGGCGTAGATGTACGCGATCGCCAGCACGACCATCGCGCCGCTGACCGATCGTGCGCCCAGGACGCCTTCGATGCCGCCGATCTTCAGCAGTCGCGTGTTCGTCAGTTCGAGGAAGAACGCCAGCAGATCCCACGCGGCAAGCACGATGAGGATGAGCTGGAGGCGAGCTTGAGAAGTGGGGTTGGGTCGGCCGATTTGACGAGCGGTCATGCTGCGCGCGCCTCCATTCGACGAGCCCAGCTTATCACGCAAACCGCCCAAATAGCGATGATCTGATCACAGGAATATGCGATATCGCGCGGGGCGCTGTAGGGGCGGACCTGTGTGTCCGCCCTCCTCGAATGCACGCCCAACTGTTTCCAGGCACCGATTGTCGTTGGCAGGGATGTCGTCTGGCCGATCGCTCCGATCGGCGGCCTTTGCCGCGGGATCAAGAATGGACGCCTGCGGGCGTCCATTGGTGTGCTTTCGTTGATCCCACGGCGGAGCTCACATGTCCTCTTCGAACACGGCTCCTTCGTCGTCCTCGAACTCGTCGACATCGTCGTCACCGACGAGCACTTCTTCGACCTCGGCGACACCGCGCTCGCCCCACAGTGTCTCGTACTGCTCGCCGGTGATCGCGCGACGCAGCTCTTCGCGCTCGAGCTTCACCAGCTCGGCGTGGCAGCGCTCGCAGTCGCGCACGGACTGTGGTGAGCCCGTATCGGCGTATCGCCGCACGATGCGATCCCAGATGCCCAGCTCGACCAGGCTCGCCGCATACTTCGGCCACGGGATGATCGTGATGCTGTCCGGCCGGCCGAAACGCGGCCGCATCTTCAACAGCGATTGAAAACGCTCTTCCGGCGTGTTCGCCATCGGCACCACGCGGATCAATGGGCCGTCGACGTCGTTGGTGCGCATGTCCATCAGCAGCGTTTTGCGCAGCAACGGAAAGTACAGCGCGATCACATCCGCCACGTCGATGTTGCGGTTCACTTCAGAAACGTCGATGCGGTAATCAGAGTCCAGAAGAACCTCCCCCAGGTCTGCGCGCCCGTCGATCCATCATAGCACGATGCATCCGCGCGCAACCCCATCGCGCCCAATATCCATCATCGCAAATTGACACGCGAATGCGGCGTGAGCCCTGCGATCTGCGACAGCCAACGATGATCGACAAGCGTGGCACAGCCGTCCTCGGCTGTGAGTCGCGCGATGTAGGACAGCCGCCCTCGGCTGTTGGCAGCCCGCAGCATCCACCACAACCGCACGATCCCGAATCAACCGCCACGAAACGTGAGAGCCCTCGCCACAGCGTGGGGAGGGCGCGACCGACGACCGACGACCGACGACCGACGACCGACGACCGACGACCGACGACCGACGACCGACGACCGCAGAGCGTGCGCTACACTGCCCTCGGGCAGACTCCACTAACCAAAGGCCGTGGCGTGAGCGAACACAGCGCACCAGAGCTGACGCAGCCGCGTCCCTTGTTCGGCGATACGTTTCGCGCCATGCGAAACCGCAACTATCGCCTCTATTTCACTGGCCAATCCATCTCGCTCAGCGGCACCTGGATGCAGACCATCGCGCAGGCGCTGCTCGTGCTGAAGATCACCGACTCGAAGTTGGCGCTCGGTACCGTCACGCTGCTGCAGTTCCTGCCGATCACGCTGTTCGTGCTGTTCGCCGGCGTCATCGCTGATCGCGTGCCGAAGCGGAACTTCATCCTGGCGACGCAGGCGCTCGCGATGTCGCAAGCGTTGATCCTCGCCGCGCTGGTCTGGTCGGGGCGTGTCGAACTGTGGCATGTCTACGTGCTCGCGCTCGTACTCGGCCTCGCCAACGCGTTCGAGCAGCCGACGCGCCAGGCGTTCGTCGTCGAGATGGTCGGCAAGGACGACCTGATGAACGCGGTCGCACTCAACTCCGGCATGTTCAACGGCGCGCGCCTCATCGGCCCCGGCATCGGCGGACTGCTCATCGCTGCGTTCGGACTGAAGTGGGCGTTCCTGCTCAACGGCATCAGCTTCGTGCCGGTGATCGCGAGCCTGCTGATGATGAACATGACGCAGCTGCACGGCGTCAATAGGAAGGCCGCAGGCAATCCCATCGCTGAGTTTCGCGAGGGGCTGTCGTACGCGTTCCGCACACCGGCTGTACTCGTGATCATCATTCTCGTCGCGATCATCGGAACGTTCGGCTACAACTTCACGGTGATGCTGCCACTGCTCGCGCGATACGTCCTGCATCAGGGATCCGCAGGGCTCGGATTCATGACCGCGGCCGTCGGGCTCGGCGCGCTCGTCTCCGCACTCGCTATCGCCGGCCGGAAGTCCGCGACGAAGGAGATGCTGTTCGCGGGCGGCGCCGGTTTCACGATCATGCTCGCGGCAGTGGCGACGAGTCATTGGCTCGCCGTGACCCTGCTCTTCCTGTTCCTGCTCGGCATTGCGAACACCGCGTTCGCGGCCACGGCGAACACGTCACTCCAGATCGCCACACCCGATCACCTGCGCGGCCGCGTCATGTCGCTCTACATGCTGCTTTTCGCCGGCTCGACGCCGATCGGCGGCTTCCTCACCGGCTTCATGGCCGAACACCTCGGCGTCCAGACCGCGATCGCGATTAACGCCAGCGCCTGCGCCGTAGGCGTCGCCGCCGGCCTCGCCTACTACGTCTCCCACCGCACGAAGATCGCCGACACCGCCATCAGCGGAGCGTTGGCGTAGCTCGCGGTGGCGCTCGAAAACGTAACCCGCGACTTGGTCAGGAATGATCGCGTAGGGGCATTCCGTAGAATGCCCTCCCGTCCGACGTGTGCCGCCCGACATCACCACATCATCACGCGCGTCCGGCGAAGCGAGCACCAAATCCCGTTCCTATCCTCCTCTCCACGTCGTGGAGAGGAGGTGGCCGGAGGCCGGAGGTGAGGTGCGCGCCTGGCTCCAACCTCCAACCTCCAACATCGAACATCGAACATCGAACCTCCAACTACGGGATCGCCCCCGCCTCCTTCAATGCGATGATCGCTTCCCAGTCGTGGCCCATCTCCAGAAGCACCTCTTCCGTGTGCTGACCCAGTTCCGGCGGCAGCCCACGCGGACCGCCCGGCGTGCCGTAGAAGTCGACCGGCGTGTTCACCATCGGGATCTGCGCATCGCCCTCGCCTACATGCGAGAACGCGCCCGTCGCCTGCACGACGGGGTCCTGCAGCGCCTGCGAGATCGTGTTCACCGGCGCCCACCAGACGTTGTTCGCGTCGAGGATCGGCCCCCACTCGTCCATCGTTCGTTTCGCGAATTCGACATCTAACTCCTGCACCAGCGACTCCGCGTTTTCGCGACGCGGCACGATCGTCTTCCAGCGTGCATCGTCGTTCATGTCCTCGCGACCTACAGCCCGCAGTAGATCCGGCCAGTGACGATCGCCCTGCAGCAGCAGCAGCCAGATCCAGCGCTCGTCCTTCGTCTGAAAGCTGTTGATGATCGGGTTCGGCGCGTGGAACCGATCGTACGGCACCGTCCTCGCGCCGATCCGCATCTCCAGCGAGTAGTCCCACCCCATCATGTACACGCCGGTGCGCACGAGCGACGCCGCGACACGCTGCCCTTCGCCCGTGCGCTCGCGCTTAAACAGCGCCGCCGAGATCGCGGCCGCCGCGCTCATGCCCGTCATGTGATCGCCCATGCCGCCGCGCTGCTGCGGAATCGGTCCTGACGGCGGCGTCAGCGATGCGCCGACGCCCGCGCGCGACCAGAACGCGCCAATGTCGTACGACGCGCGATTCGCCTCCGGGCTGTCCGGCCCG